>JAVBPB010000006.1:0-8300 GCA_031549965.1 Mobilisporobacter sp.
ATAATAGTTTTATTGGAAATATTAAACATAGTATAGGGGTTTTATATGCCAGAATGATGGATTTTGAAAATGCTGAAGAATCATTTTTATCAGCTTATAACATGAATAATAACATAGAAAGTTTGAAACAGTATTTATATGTTTTAATACTTGCTAAAAAGGAACAAAAGTTTAATGAATTCTTAAATCAGAACAAAGAATTAAAGGAAACAGCAAAGGAAGTTGTATATGTTATAACAGATACACTTGAAGATGCATGTGTGGAAGATGACTATTTATATATTGAAAAAGCTTTAAATTCAAAGAATCAAGGTCAGGTATCAGAATATTATAGAAGAATTGATAAAATAATTAATACTTGGAAAAAGGATTATCGGCATCAGACATTAAGATAAGATGTAAAGTAAATCAATAGAAAGTGTAAAAGAATTTTGAGGAAAGGAAAAATACAAACATAAGTACTATACTTTGTGTTTGAGATCCTATGAACATAATCTGTTCACTTGAGATTTGGTGTAAATTATGAAAATATTTGATAAATTATTTAAAAGGGGTAAAAAGGAAAATAATACAGAAAATAACCCCTTTAATAATAAAAATCAATCAAAGAAAAACATAGACATATCTGATGGAAGCCATAACAATACAGATAAAATGGAAGATAATGAAGTACCTATTGAAAAAAAGCGATTTATGGTTCATTCAGATTCAGAAAGAGACATTTATATAACTGAAAGTTGCGAAAGAATAAAAGAAGCTTCACAGTTAATTGACGACATTAAAATTGAATATCAATTAGTCACTTCCTATTTATCAGACATCCAAAAAATTGAAATGTTACCATTAGAAGAAAAAGAAATACTTAACGATTCCGCAAGAAAAATTGTTAATTTAACAAATGAAAGATTGAAATTTCAGCGTGGAAATGGTAAGATTACAGATAATCAATTTAAAAGTATTGAAAAAATTGAAAGTGAAATTCAAACAATTTCAAGAAATATGAAAGAATTAGAAGATAAGAATGCGTTAATAAGAGGGGACATGCTTCACTTAGAGGGAGAAAAGTCTGCTCTAAAATTTGAGATTGAAGAAAGCACCTCAAAGCAAACCTATCTAAACAAATTAACAATATTAACAGTCCTATTTGCAATAATATTATCCATAATTTTTGCTTTAGTATCAAACATTTGGAATTTTGATAGAACATTACCAATAATGATAATAGCATTTTTTGCAGCCATAGGTTTAACCGCAATTTTATTATCTTCAAGAAAAACCATCCATGATATAAAAGTTTCAGAGTTAAAATTAAATAAAGCAATAAACCTATTAAACAAAGTAAAAATTAAATATATTAATAATACCAATAACTTAGATTACGTCTATAACAAATATGATGTAAGTAATTACAGAGAATTAAACTATCTCTGGGAAGAATACATTAAAGCTAAAGACGAACTTAAAAGATACAAAAAAACCACTGAGCTACTTGACTACTACAATGAAGAATTAATCAATTTCCTAAAAAATCTTAAAATAAGCGATGCAAACATATGGATCCATCAAGCTTTAGCAATAATAAACGACAAAGAAATGACCGAAATAAAATACAGATTAACAAAAAGAAGGCAAAAACTAAAAGAGAGAATTGAATATAATCAAAAGGTAAAAGACTACACCACAAAAGATATCAATGCTCTGCTACAAAAATATCCTGAAGTGAGTTGGAAAGTCATGGCAATAGTCAATCAATATGAAATTCAGCTATAATAATTAAAGAGGTAACCAATGAAAATAATATCAATTATAATATTTGCCACAGGTCTTCTAATATTCCTAATATCCACAGCTGTTAAATTTACCTTCAATAAATTCAACATAGAAGAAGACTCTGAAGACTTCTTGATAATATTATACACAATCATAAGACTTTTCAGACTCTCTTCCATTTTCTTAATAACATTAGGCTCAGTACTTTTTACAATTAGTTATATGTTGTAGAGATTTTGGATAGATAAGTTTCTAATGAACTGACGCATTGCCATTTAGTTTTTCTACTCCAAGTCCTATGAACTAACATATTATGGAAGCATTCTTCCATGGAGTAGAAAGACTAAATTGGCAAAGTGTCCCCCAGTGTCGTCAACTTAAGGCTATAGACCATAAAAAAAAGACATCCAGTTAAAAATACCTAAAAAGCAAAAGGAGAAAACCAATGGAACTAGAAAAAACCTACAATCCCAAAGAGATTGAAGAAAGACTATATGAAAAATGGATAAATAAAAAATACTTTAAAGCCCAACCAGATAAAAGCAAAAAACCTTATACAATAGTTATTCCACCTCCAAATATAACAGGCCAGCTTCATATGGGACATGCCTTAGACAACACCTTACAAGATATTCTAATAAGATGGAAAAGAATGCAGGGGTATAATGCACTTTGGCAGCCAGGAACTGATCATGCAAGCATTGCAACTGAAGTAAAAATTATAGAGCAAATGAAAAAAGAAGGTATTAGTAAAGAAGAAATTGGAAGAGAAGGATTTTTAAAAAGAGCATGGGAATGGAAAGAAGAATATGGGGGAAGAATAATCTCTCAATTAAAAAAATTAGGTTCTTCATGTGATTGGGATAGAGAAAGATTTACAATGGATGAGGGTTGTTCGGAAGCGGTTACGGAAGTATTTATTAAGTTATATGAAAAAGGCAGTATATATAAAGGTAATAAATTAATAAACTGGTGTCCTATATGTCAAACAACAATTTCAGATGCTGAAGTTGAACATGAAGAAAAAGATGGATATTTTTGGCATATAAAATATCCTGTTGTTGGGACTGATGATTTTATTCAGTTTGCTACAACAAGGCCGGAGACTATGCTTGGAGATACAGCGGTTGCGGTACATCCAGAAGATGAAAGATATGAGAAGTTTGTTGGTAAAACGGTAAAAATACCATTTGTTAACAGAGAAATACCAATTATTGCAGATTCATATGTAGATAAGGAATTTGGAACAGGTGTGGTAAAAATTACACCAGCCCATGATCCAAATGACTATGAGGTTGGTAAAAGACATAATTTGCCTCAAATTAATGTTCTTAATGATGATGCTACCATAAATGAAAATGGTGCTAAATTTGTGGGAATGGACAGATATCAGGCAAGAAAAGCCATAGTAAAAGAATTAGAAGAAATGGGTCTTTTAGTTAAAATAGAAGAGCATTCACATAATGTAGGTACACATGATAGATGCAAAACCACTATTGAACCAATGTTAAAACAGCAATGGTTTGTTGCAATGGAAGAATTGGCAAAGCCAGCTATAGAAGTTATTAAAACCAAAGAATTAAGATTTGTTCCAGAAAGCTTTTCAAAAACGTATTTACACTGGTTAGAAAATATCAGAGATTGGTGTATTTCAAGACAGCTATGGTGGGGTCATAGGATTCCGGCATATTATTGCAGTGATTGTAATGAAATCATTGTAGCAAAGAAAACTCCTAATACTTGTCCAAAATGTAATAGTAAAAATATAACACAGGATGAAGACACGCTTGATACATGGTTTAGCTCTGCATTATGGCCATTTTCAACTTTGGGTTGGCCAGAAAATACAAAAGATTTGGAATATTTTTATCCAACAAGTGTTTTGGTTACTGGGTATGATATTATATTCTTTTGGGTAGTAAGAATGGTATTTTCAGGATTAGAACATACAAATCAGGTTCCATTTAAAGATGTATTAATACATGGCCTTGTTAGGGATTCTAATGGACGTAAAATGAGTAAATCCCTTGGAAATGGTATTGATCCTTTAGAAGTTATTGAAAAATTTGGTGCAGATGCTCTTAGACTTATGTTAGTTACAGGTAATGCACCAGGTAATGATATGCGTTTTTATTTTGAAAAAGTAGAAGCAAACAGAAATTTTGCCAATAAAATATGGAATGCTTCAAGATTTATTATGATGAATTTTGAAAAAGCTGATATATCAGAGGTGAAATTAAGTGACTTAACAAGTGCTGATAAATGGATTTTGTCAAAAGTTAATTCTTTAGCAAAAGAAGTAACCGACAATATGGATAAATACGAGTTAGGTGTTGCAGTAGCTAAATTATATGACTTTATTTGGGAAGAATTTTGTGACTGGTATATCGAAATGGTTAAGCCAAGATTGTATAATGATGGGGATTTAACCAAAGCGTCTGCTCTTTGGACTTTAAAAGAAGTTTTAATTAATGCTCTTAAATTACTTCATCCTTATATGCCATTCATAACGGAAGAAATTTTTTGTAATATTCAAACAAGTGAAGAATCTATTATGATATCAAAATGGCCTGAATATAAGGAAGAGTATAATTTTACAAAAGAAGAAAATGAAGTTGAAATAATTAAGTCAGCAGTAAGAGGCATAAGAAATGTTCGTGCAGAAATGAATGTTCCTCCAAGCAAAAAGGTAAAAGTATATGTAGTTTCTGAAAACAATGAAGTAAGAGAAGTATTTGAAAATGGTAAAGTATTTTTTGCTACACTTGGTTATTCCAATGAAGTATTAATTCAAAAAGATAAATCAGGTATTGATAAGGACTTTGTTTCCACAGTTATACCAGAAGCAGTTTTATATATGCCTTTTGCTGAATTGGTAGATATTGAAAAAGAAGTGGAAAGACTAAAAAAGGAAGAAGAAAAATTAGTTTTAGAAGTTAACAGAGTTAATGGTATGCTTAATAATGAAAAATTTATAAGTAAAGCTCCGGAATCTAAAATTAATGAGGAGAAGGAAAAACTTGAAAAATATTCAAAAATGCTTGAACAAGTAAGAGACAGATTATCTCAATTCAATATTTAGTTGACATAAAAGCCTGCTAATATATAATTTACCAGCAGGTTTTTTTTGTTATGAATAATTATTGAATAATAGTTGAAAATTAGATGAAAAATGGTTATAATGGTATATAATAGAAGGAATAAGGAGGTACAAAAGTAAATATGATGCAAAAAACTATAAGTGAGCAACAAAATGTAGGGCAGATTGATGATAATTTACAAGTATCTAGTCAAAATTTAAGTAAGGATGCAATAAATAAAAACATCGCTGTAACCATTTCGAATGATAAAATGTCAGCTTATATTGATTTATCGCCTCCGTCAGAAGGAAACAAATACAATATTAATAATGTAATAGAGACACTTAATTATTACAGAGTGATTAAGGGAATAGACAACGTAGCAATTCAAAATGCAATAGACGAAGAGAAATATAATGTTGGTATATTAATTGCCAGTGGTCAGCAACCAGTTCATGGAGAAGAAGGTTTTTTTGAATTTTTATTTAATACTGAAATAGATGGTAAACCAAAGGAACTTTCTGATGGTTCAGTTGATTATCTTAGTTTGAACTTAATCGAGATTGTAAAAGGCGGAGATACAATAGCAAAGTATACCCCAGCAAAAAAAGGCATAGATGGATATATGGTTACAGGTCAGGTAATAGTTGCTAGAAATGGGAAAGAGCTTCCTAGATTAAAAGGCAAAGGATTTACTATATTAGAAGACGAACGTACATATGTATCAGATTTTGATGGTAAAGTAGAATATAAAAATTCAAGACTGGTTGTTACTGGAGTTTTGGAGATTCCGGGAGATGTGGATGTGTCTACCGGAAACATTGACTTTCCGGGAGATGTAGTTGTATATGGCAATGTGCTTTCAGGCATGAGTATAAAAGCAATAGGAAACGTTACAATTAATCAGCATGTTGAAGCAGCAAGCATTACTGCTGGAAAAGATGTAATTATTAAAAATGGTGTTCAAGGTAATGGAAAAGGTAGCATTGTGGCTGGAGGAAATGTTTTTGCAAAGTTTTTTGAACTTTGTGATGTTAAGGCAAAAGGCAATATTAATACCAACGCAATCATGAACAGTAATGTAAGTTCTAGCAGTGAAGTTATTGTATCAGGTAAGTTTGGAATAATTGTTGGTGGTAGTATCCATGCTGTAAAATCCATAAAAGCTACTACTATAGGCAACTTATCAGAGGTAAAAACAATATTAAGTGTTGGAATAAGTGATGAAGAAACAGAAAGGTTATTCACAATAAATGAAGGAATTAAAAATCTTGAGGTTGAAATAGAAAAAATTGATAAAGGATTAGAATCTATTGAAGCAGCAGTAAGGAGAGGTAATTCAAATCAACTATTAAATGATAAAAGGATTCAAATGTCCAGATCAAAGGTTACGTTAAACGTAGAATTAAACAATAAAAATGCTGAGAAAAATGAAATGTTACGATTATATGAATTATCAAAAGATGCAAATATCGAAATATTAAAGACAGTTCATGTGGGTGCTAAGATTATTATAAATTCATCGGTGTACTATGTTAGAAGTAGTTTGCTTAAAACTAAGTTTATGCGTTCTGAAGGTGAAATTACAGTTATTTAGGGGTTTTTTAAAGTACGATTTACTTTTTAGGTGTTCTACTCCCCAAGTATGAATAATAAGGCTTTGAAAAGACACAAGTGCAATACATTCCAATGAGCCTAATTATTCATACTTGGGGAGATTTAGTTTTTGAAGCAAGGCTGGGATTCATAAATTTACTTTTTATGGTCAAAAAGTTTTTCACTTTCTATTGATTCAATTTAGTAAATCAGGTACAACTTATTTTATATCACTTATTGAGATACCATTTTTTCCTAATGGAATTTCATGATCTAGACCTACGAATTTTCCATTATACTGCCATAGTGCGGACTTTACAAAATTATATTTTTTTGTGTCCCAAGTTTTGAAATCATCTTTTACCATCCCGCCAGTGTCACCTGAATTAGCATTGAAACACCAAAAGGTGTGACTTAGTTTATATTTTTTTATGAGTGTTCTAAGATGAGTCATCCATGTAAGATTTGGCTCAGTCATATATCCGCCCCACTCTCCAATAAGAAGAGGAGCTATTTTGTCTTTATGTATAAAGAACCAGTTATTTTGCCAGCAGTCTTTTAGAAGGCTGTTATAGTTATAGCCAGATGAAAACCAAGGTTGCATGTATACAGCAGGACCATAGTCATGTGGAGAATATACCAGTTTGTTTTGATACTTACCAAGGTCAATTGGAAAATCTTTTACACCTCTTAAATTGCCACCCCACCAGTTAAAATAATAGTCACCTGAGTTTTTTGAAGTGTAGCTTTTATTGTTTTTAATATCTTTTGGATAAACTTCCACACCTTCAACTACTATAAGTACATTAGGGTTCTTATTTAATATTTTTAATGCGGCAGTTTGAGCTACGTACTTCCAATTATTTTTATTATTTGAGTTATTCCATATAGCAAAATTTGAATCATTTGGTTTTCCATGAGGTTCATTTTTTAAGTCAAATAAAAGAATAGTGTCATTATTTTTATATTTATTGGCAATCCATTCAAGTGCTTTATAATAATCAGAAGTTGTTATTTTGTCAGTGTACCACATATTTGTATTATGACCAGAAGCATCCGTATTAGCACTATGAATATCAATCATAATTTTTATACCATTTTTTTCACAAATCTTAATTACATAATCAAATATTTGGAGGCTGTTTTTATTTTTTAAATTAGGATTAACAGCTTCATTAAAATTAGCTTTCGGATATTCTTTATTTGACCAGGATTTTAACAACTCAACAGAAATAGGAAGCCTTAACAGATTAAATCCGTGATTGGCAATTGATTGCAGAGTACTTTCTAAATTAACAGACCATAAGCCATCAAAAGTATTAGTTCCTGTATTATATCCAAACCAGTTAATCCCTGTAAGCCAAACCTCTTTACCAGATTTATCAACTATGCTATTACCTTTGGTAAATAACCAATCATCCCCATCAACAGCTTTGGCTATAGCACTAACAGTATTTAAATTACAAGTGCTTGACATTAAAAGATTAGTAAATAAAAAAAGTGATAAAATAATTGCTATAAATCTTTTTTCTCTCTTCATATATTCGCTCCGTTCTATACATATTTAGTCACTTAACTAATCCTAATATATAGAAAAGCTAAGTCAGCTAATTATATATCGGCATATTTTAAAAAAAAATTAAATTTAGACCAATTCATCTAAAAAATTCAACAGGCTAAATTAACCGAGGCCACTGAAAAAGTCCTTTCAACACAGTAAATTAATTTTTTAGATGAATATGAGTGTATATATATCCAATTGTGCAGACCGGCCGACGAAGCGTTTATGTTTTGTCAAGACTTTGCTTGCAAAGGCTTGTAAAAAACATGCTGAAGGAGGGTAAGGCAAACAAT
>JAVBPB010000047.1:0-2510 GCA_031549965.1 Mobilisporobacter sp.
TAGGAATGAAACAATGCCAAGTGCATACTGAAAAAGGTGTGAAACGATATCAATATATAGTGATGCTTGGATATATTTTTTGTGGTTTAAAAGTTGAAGAAAATAAAATTACTTTTAGTTCAACTCGTAAAAAATACCAAACCATAATTAATAAATGTAAAGTTTCGTGGATATATAATCAAGGTTTAAATGGTGTTCCATTCGAAAAAATCTTAAAAGAATTTAAAATAGCATAAGTTTAATTATTCAATTGTAAAAAAATGTATCCATTTTTGCACGTTTATAGTATATAAACAAGTCATCTCTTTCGAAGTTTGTACTAGGCAACATGTAAATACCCAATTACTTTATACATTATGTATATTTAAATCTATGCTACCTGCTGTTTCCACAACTTAGCATACTATCCATCAATCTCAATCAGTTCCTCATGTTCTTTTTTCTATTCCCTGTGATTTAATTAGCATGTACATTACTAGACATCCACTTTTTAAAGTATATGTCTAGTAACTATTTCTTTTTATTTAATTTATACACTATTATAAATGCCACTATTAAACCAAATATTGAACCCACAAAAATCAATTGTGGAAAAATACTTATTGCATTAATTTCATGCAATTTAGCCTATCCAATCACTTAATACCTGATCTATTTTTCTAACTAATACTACATCTCCTGCCACAACAGTTCCAGTTCCAACAACTATGGCTCTTGCCACCAAACAATGACCATTTAAAAATTCTTTACAGAGTCAAGGAACATTCTTATTTCTTCTTAATAAGTACTAAAAAAAATAATAATAAAATTCCTACAATAAGCTGAACAATACTTATATATAGCCCCACTTTATAGCTACCATCTAAATTACATACAAGTGATGCTAATGCCGTAATTATGATCGCTATAATTAATCCCAAGTTTTTGCTTTTTTCATTATTCATATGCACTTCTCCTCTTTATTAGCATTTTAAATGAGAAATTACAAATTACATATATCCTATCAAGTAATAAAGGAAATGTTTCCACAACTATAATCTAAGATAACTTTAAGAAAAATAATACAATATAATGCAAATTAGAAACTATAGTGCACTCTATTTAACCCAATTATCTTTTATATTAGAAATTCCATTTATAACTGTCGCAGTTCCGCCTGCTATAGCTACAACTGCTACGGCTTTACTTACTGCTGGTTCTGGTGCTGTAGCTGACAACACCCCCCCTGCAACCATTAATCCACCAGCGACAACCTCAAAAACTCCTGATATTAACCCTAAAACTCCTCTACCATTTACCAAATGTAAATCCATATAATCTAGATTATCAAAATTGTTATTTGTATAAAGTTCCATTTTCTTTCTCCTTTTTTTATTTTTTACTTGCACTATCAATAAGACTTAATCCCGCCGCTACTGCTCCTGTATAAGCAATACCGCCAGCTATGATCGCTGCTGGACCTGATGGCGATGTAACTAAAGCAGTTGCGACTCCTGCTAATGGAGCAGTCGCTATTACTATACCACCTGCTAAAGCCTGAACAAACTCCCAAGCCCCTCCACCATTTAATATAATAACTTCACATTCATTTAATTCTACAAACATACTTTCCAACGTAAATTCCTCCTTTTAATTTATTTATAAATAAGCTCTCCTCTTCAAAGTAGTACTGGATAACCTATAAATACCACTATCTTCTGTACATTATGTACACTTCTTGGCCTTATGCCACCTGCTGCCTCCACAACTTAGAATACTGCCCATCAATCTCAATCAATTCCTCATGCCCTCCTTTCTCCAATATCTTTCCATTTTCCAATACATAAATGGTATCACATCTTCTAATAGTACTTAATCTATGTGCAATTATAATAGTTGTCATTCCCTCACTATATTCTTCTATAGTTTTTTCAATTGCTCTTTCAGTTATAGAATCCAGATTACTAGTTGCCTCATCCAATATCAGAATATCCGGTTTCTTTAAAATAGCCCTTGCAATTGCAAGTCTTTGCCTTTGACCTCCTGACAAATTAGAACCATTCTCCTCAAGTCTTGTTTCATACCTTAATGGAAGTTCATTAATAAAATCATGGGCTTTTGCTTTTTTTGAAGCTTCAATAACTTCCTCAGGAGTAATCCCATCCAACCCAAGCATTAAATTTTCCATTATAGTACCACTAAATAGAAATGTTTCCTGTGGTATGTATGCAATTTTATCCCTTAATACATCAGTATTAAGATCCTTAATATTATTATCATTTATTAAAATATCACCTTTTTCAACTTGGTATAAATTTAACAAAAGTTTAGCCAATGTTGTCTTTCCAGAACCGCTTTCTCCAACTAATGCAATCTTTTCTCCTTGTCTTATATTCAATGATATATCCTCTAATACCGTTCTTCTTGTACCATATCTAAAAGTTAAATTCTTTATCTTAATATCCCCTCTTATAGTTTCTGGCTTTAACTTTTTATTTTGATCTATCTTTTCTTCTTCTAAATCTAAGATT
>JAVBPB010000055.1:0-20033 GCA_031549965.1 Mobilisporobacter sp.
TTGTAAAAAACATGCTGAAGGAGGGTAAGGCAAACAATTGGATATATATACACTCATATTCATCTAAAAAATTTACACAACCTAAATCAAGGACTTTTTCAGTGGTCTCACCATGCAGGGGTTGGCTTATTTTTACTATACTTGTAATTCCTTTAAATCCAATATAAAACAATATAATTAGAATATTTTTACATTCAATGTATAGTTGTTTTAAATTTTTATCTAACTTCAAGATCTACATATACCTCAATCGTTATCTCACTATAAAATTCGTCCTTTTTATCTTTATATTGAAGCCACATATTCCTATTCTTTATTCCTAAAAGCTCAAATGAATTTAAATAGTCAACTCCTTCATCCTCTTTTACATATAAAAGTGCCTGTGTTACATTGTTTTTTAAAAAATCATTAACCTTTAACCTTTGTTCTTTTTTTTCTTCTTCTCGAGAGACTTTTCCATCTATTATTACTGCACTTCCAGTTAGTTTTATTTTTAGATTTGGATTATTATCTTTCATGTTGAATGTGTATTTCTTTTTAATATTTTCAAGTTTTATGGTGCAGTTTTCATCAACTATTATACTGCTTTCTTCTCCTTGCCCTTTTGCCATTATAAGATAAGTGTATTGTAAATTGTCTACAAATTTTACTAATTTGCCGTTTTGAACTACTGCTTCTCCATCAATAGCTGGTTTTTCTTCTTTGTTAACCACTAAAGGTATTCCCATTGCACGATCTTTGTTATTAATGTTATTTATTAAATCTCCTAGTGTTGCATTCTCTGTGTTACTTCCCTTTCGGTTGTTTGTGTATAAATCATTTAAGTAGTTTCCTATTGAGCCTTGTATCTTTTGATCCAGTTTTATTATTTCTGATGCTTGATTTGGTGCTATAAATACTAAGGTATTTCTTGAGTATATAGAATTGTCTTCAATGTATTTTAAGATTTCTTTTATTTTCTCTTCGTTAGATATAACTTTTTCTCCCAATATCAAAACCTTTAGATGGCTAAAATCCAGCTTTTTACTGGCTAAATAAGTAAATTTTAGTTCTGCTTCATATATACTTTCTGCTGTTGTTTCAAATGTTAAGTTCTCTTTATCCTTTGTACTTTGTCCTGTTAATTCATCTAAGTTTGGAAATACATAACTTACACTGAATTTATCGTCTGCTAAGTCAATGCCTATTGCCATGCAAAAGTCTCTGTCTTCGATTTCAGTTTTTGTGCTACAACCCATGCAGATGATGGATGTTATTAATATAGTAAGTATTAGTAATAATTTTTTAATCAACCTTTTTTCCTCCTCTAATTTTTGCTATTAGTAAAATAATTATGGGAATTATAATTGATTGGGGTATTCCTATATAAGCCATGTATCTGCTGAAGTTTTCATAGCCTAATTGATCTGCGGTGCACATTGTTGTTACAAAATATATGATTATTCCAAATGGAATTACTAAATAGCTTTGTTCCTTTGCTTTTATTGTTTGTTTTAGTATTATACTTAAATAAAAAAGACCTGCACTAATAACTGCAAATATACTAATTATCCAAAAGCTTATCATAAGTGCATCCTGTCTGCCTAAAAATCCTCCTGGAAGCCTTATTATTTCCATTATTGCAAGGGCTGGGTATTGCATGGCTCTTGTGCCTTCTACTCCAAATAGTCCTACTGTAATCAAGAAAATAGCTATATTAAAAAAACCTACAAGACAAACTCCAGATATAACCGGTTTTAATAATTTATCAGAATGTTTGATGTAGGGGCTTGCAAATAATAGTAACTCTATTGCAGAATAGGTTATAAATACTGAATAACCTCCTGAAAATATATCTTTTACTGAATTTACAAACAAAGGCATTGTATATGTTATGTTAACCTTGGGTATTGCCAATGCCAATACGAAAGTAATTGGAATTAGTACAATAAAGAATAAAAGTTCTGCAAGCCTTCCTCTTACTTCCATTCCCTTTGATGCTGCATATGAGCACACAAGAATTATTGATGCTATAACAATTTTATAACTTACCGTAGGTAAAATAGTTGTTGTTATAACATCTGAGAACATTCTTACTACGTATACACATGAATAGCCTATTTTTATAGTATACAATATTGCTATAATATAAGTTAAAAAACTTCCTAGAACCAATTTAGAATACTCAATAAAATTTCCTCTAATTTTCTTTGTGACCATTATAATTAAAGAAGCGTATAGTAAGGCTATGGCTGTTCCAATAATTATTGATATAACTCCGTCTTGATCAGCATTATCTACAGCAATTCTTGGCAAAATCAAGCTAGTGGTGCTAAATATATCAAGGATTAAAAGCCTTTTGATCTGCCTTGTAGATACTTTACTATTATTAGAAAACATGCTTATCTCCCCTTTTTACGCATTCTTATTTTTTCATCCTGTTTAGCAAAAATAGGTCTTTCTTTTTGCATAAATATTGGAAATCTAATGATAGAATCTCTTTTATCATTAAAGTTATTTACATTGGCAGCTACATATGGCATTAGATATGGTATATCAAAGCTTTTTAGGTTTGATAAATGAATTAACACTATTAAACTTCCAAGCAAAAATCCATATAAACCTAGTAATGCAGAAAGTATTATTATTAAAAACTTAATTATTCTAAAGGCTGACGCAAATCCTTCATTTGGTATTGCAAATGTGGATATTGCCGTTATTGATACTAATATAACAATTATTGGACTTACTAAATTAGCGGCTACCGCTGCCTGTCCCACAATCAGACCGCCAACTATACCTACTGTACTTCCCATGGGGCCGGGAAGTCTTATACCTGCCTCCCGCAAAAGTTCAAAGGACAATTCCATTAAAATAATTTCAATCACAACCGGAAACGGAACTCCTTCCCTTGCTGCCTGAAAAGATAATATTAATGAGGTAGGAAGCATTTCTGGGTGAAAATTAGTTACTGCTATATAAAAACCTGGTATGGCTGTTGCTAAAAATGCGGCAACAAATCTTAATAATCTTGTAAACGCTATTATATCTACCCTATTATAATAATCATCTGAAGCTTGAAAAAAACAGTTAAGGGTTGTAGGTAGTAACAATACCATTGGCGAATTATCAACAACGACAGCAATCCTTCCCTCTAATATTGCAGAAGCTGCCTTATCTGGCCTTTCAGTTGCCTGAAACTGTGGAAATGGAGAATACCACTTCTTTTCCAATATTTGTTCCAACATACCACTATCAAGTATCCCATCAATTTCAAATGAACTAAGTCTTTTTTCTATATCATCTAATAATTCATCTCTAACTATATCTTCAATATACATTAAAGCTACATCTGTCCTGCTTCTGATTCCTACCTGTGTTTGCTTTACCTTTAATTTTGTATCCCTAATTCTCCTTCTTATTAAAACTGTATTAATTCTTAGTGCCTCACTAAATCCATCTTTTGGGCCTCTAAGCGTTACTTCTATTTCAGGAGACTGAACACCTCTATTTGGAAATCCTCTGCTGGCAATCATTAATCCTTTGTCATATCCATCAATCATAATGATCGTTTCACCTGAAAGAACTGCCTGAGATAATTGCTCCATAGTTATAAGTTCTTTAATGTCAGCTGAACCAAGTGCCTTATCCCTAATATAATCCCATGAATTTTCAAATGGAAGCTCATTCATACCTGTAACTAATTTACTGACAATAGCCTCCTCAATAAGAAACCTGTCAATCATTACATCTATATAAGAAATATATACATATGTTTTGTTTGCTCCGCCAATTTGCAGTTTTCTCTTTACAACATCGTTACAATCTACAAATAAAGCTTCATACAAATCAATATTGTTTTGAAGGTTTTTACTTAAAGGTGCAATTATTTTATTTTGTTTGTCATGTAATATATCCATTTTTTCACCCCGCATAATTTATCCTTTTCGTATTTTAGTAATATGCAATTTTTATAAAAATATACAATTTAATATTTATAAAAATCTTTCATACAAATTAAAAAATAAAAACCTCTTCTGCCAGATGTACTTTAACATCTGACAAGAGAGGTTCTTGAATTTCTATATATTATTTTTCTTTTATATTTTTACTAACGATCATTACTTGATTATATATGTGTTCTTTAATATCTCTGGTTGCAGCTTCTTGATCTCTTTTAATTAGACTACTCACTATATCTTTATGCTCCTTTAAAAGCTTGGCATGTGACTGGGAATCTTTCAAATATTCTACACGATATCTATACATTTGTTCACGAAGATTATTTAATATTTGAATTAATCTTTGATTTCCTGTTGATGAATATATTATATCATGAAATTTGACATCAATCTCGGCTAAATTTGTAACATCTTTACTGCTCATGGCATTTTCAAAATCAATTAACGTTTCCTTTAACTCTTTTACTTGATCTTCGCCTATTTTTTCACAAGCCAGAGAAATAGCCAACTCTTCTAATGAACAGCGAACCTCAAGCACATCCTTTAAATCCTTTTCAGTTATTTTAGCAACCTCTGCTCCTTTTCTTGGTATCATAACCACAAGACCTTCAAGCTCTAATTTTCTAATTGCTTCTCTTATTGGAGTACGGCTGACACCTAATCTTTCAGCTAATTGAATCTCCATAAGTCGCTCTCCCGGTGCTAATTCGCCCTTTAAAATAGCCTGCCTAAGTGTATTAAATACAACATCCCTAAGTGGCAAATATTCATTAATGTTTACTTTCAAATTATCTTCCATGACTTCTATCCCCTTTATTGTTGTATATATCAGTTAAAAATACCTGTTTAGCTAAATTAGTTGTTTTTATTTTAAAATATGCATTACCTGCTAGTTCATAATTATCAAATAAACCAAATACAGTAGGCCCACTTCCGCTCATTAAAGCATTTAGAGCTCCTTCTTTTTTCATAAAGTCTTTTATTTCTTCGATAATTGGATATTCTTTAATAGTAACACTTTCTAAAACATTTGATAATTTTTCGGAAATGCTATGTAAATCCCCATCATTTAATGATTTTATTATACCATCAATGTCTGGCTTATATGTTGTCTTATCTATTTTTAAATTTTCGTACACATATTTAGTTGATACATTTACTGTCGGTTTTGCTATTAATACAAAACATTTTGGCATGGGATTAAGAGGGGTTAGTATTTCTCCAATTCCTTCTGAAAGAGCTGTTCCCCTTAATAAACAAAAAGGTATATCCGCTCCAAGGGTCAATCCCATCTTCATTAATTCTTCTAAAGATAATCCTAGTTTAAACATTTTATTAAGACCAAATAAAATTGCTGCTGCATCTGTACTTCCTCCAGCCATACCTGCTGATACCGGAATATGTTTATTAAGTTCAATTATTAATCCCTTTTTAATACCACACTCATCAATTAAAAGTTTAGCGGCTCTATACACTAAATTATTTTCATTTGTAGGCAGGTAATGTAAATTAGTTTTAATTGTTATGCCTGACTTATTTGCTGTATGTACCTGTATCTGATCGTATAATCCAATGGTTTGCATTATCATTCTCACATCATGGTAGCCGTCTTCCCTTTTTCTTATTACGTCTAATCCCAAATTAATCTTAGCATATGCTTTTAATTTTATAGTATCCATAATCCTCCTACGCCATTTGATTAGTCTACAAATAGATGAATATTAACATATATCTATAACTTAAATTAACAATGTAAGTTGTATTTTAATTAATGTATCTTGTATACACTATATTATACACAAAGCACTAAAAAAATGCAAGAAATTTGTTAGGTTTTGGGTTTTAGATTTTTGGGGAAATATTGGCAAGTGAATAAGCTGGTTCAATTAACTGTATTACAAAAGCACTGAAAAAATTCATTTAATAACATTTTTTCAGTGCCTCATAAAATATAATATTTTTTTATCGATTTTAATTAACTTGACTTCTTAAAAGATGAATAATTTAGTTATTAATTATAAAAATAAAGACATAACATTTCTAAAGCCTTTTTTTCCTTTTTTAGGATCATCTTCTGATTCTTTTATCAATACACATGCAGATAGGCGTTCTATTGACAAATTGTTGCCATTTACTGATTTAATTGGGGTATTGCCTGCTTTTTCTGAATTAATGTATATTGAATATTTACCATTTAAATTTACTTTTTTAGGTTCTTTGTTTGGGTTGTATATTACAACTATTTCTTTTGAATCGGGATTAGATTTATCTATTAGTTTGAAGCCTACCATAGTTTCGTCTTCTAACTCCACTCCAGATTCTAAGAATTTTAAATTATTTATTACTTCTTCTTTTGTTGCCATTCTTAATAAGCTGTTTGACTTTCTAAATTCTATAAGGCCTTTATAGTATTCAAAAACATCATTGTTTTCTGTTTTTAAATTCCACTTTATTGAATTAATAAGGTCAGAAGATTTGTAACTGTTATGGTCACCATCTTTACTTCTTAACATTTCGTCTCCCGCATGTATAAATGGGATTCCTTGAGAAGTTAGTACTATTGCATTTGCCATTTTATCCATTAATACTAAATCGTCAATGTCATCGTCTGGATTAGAGACATTTAATTTGTCCCATAATACTAAGTTATCATGGGCTGATACATAATTAATCGCCTGTGTTGGATTGTTAGCCCAATGTTTTTTTGAATATTTTACTTTATCAAAGTCTATATCAGGGTAATCTATACATCCTACTATTCCAAATTTTAAACTTTCTGCTAAATCTTTTGCACCACTTACAAATCCCTTTTCAGCTTCAAAAAATACATGACCTTTAATAGCATCTCGAATGTCATCACTAAAGGATGCTATTTTTGGCATCTTTAATGTATTTGACTTTACAGCTAGATCTTCTAATGGATATGGGCTTTCATCACATGTCCAACCTTCTCCATAAACAATTATACTGTCATCTATTTCATCTAATTCTTTTTTGATTTCATTCATTGTTGTAATATCATGTATTCCCATTAAGTCAAATCTAAATCCATCAATGTGATATTCTTTTGCCCAATATTTAACTGAATCTATTATAAACTTTCTAACCATACTTCTATTTGATGCTGTTTCGTTTCCGCATCCAGATGCATTTGTAAAACGATTATCTAAGGTTCTGTGATAATATTTAGGAACTATCTTATTAAAATCTGAACTTTCGGTTAACCCTGTATGATTATATACCACATCCATTATAACTCTAATATTATGTTTATGCAGTGCTAAAACCATCTTTTTAAATTCGGATATTCTAACCTCTCCATCTGCTGGATTGGTAGAATATGAACCTTCTGGTACATTATAATTTTGTGGGTCATATCCCCAATTAAAATCATTCTTATCTAATTCTGACTCATCTATACTTATAAAATCAAATGAAGGCAACAGATGTATATGGGTAATTCCAAGTTCAACCAAGTGATCTAGCCCTGTTGAATATCCTTCTTTATTCTTTGTGCCTTCCTCGGCTAATCCAAGAAACTTTCCCTTATTGGTAATGCCTGAGTTTTCATCTACTGATAAATCTCTTATGTGTGCTTCATAAATTATAGCATCTGTAGGATTCTTAAAAGCAGGTTTAATATCTTCCTCCCATCCACTTGGGTTAGTATCTTTTAAATCTATTACTTCTGCACGCAATCCATTTGTTCCAACTGCTTTTGCATATGGATCAACTGCTTCATTAGCATCACCATCAACTAAAATTTTATATGTATAATATAAACCTTTAAGATTTTCCTTAATATCTATTGCCCAAATACCCTTATTGGTCGGTTCCATATCCAATTCTTTAAAGCATGAACCTCCAATAGGTTTTTTATAAAATCTAATCTGTACTTTAGTTGCTGTTGGTGCCCACAATTTAAAAACAGACATCGTTTCCAAGTATGTACACCCTAAATCTTCACCTAAATATGTATATTCATCTTCAAATTCTTTTGTATCAAATATATCCTTAGCTGTGATCAAGGTTTTTCCGTACCCTTCAATCTCTATTGTATAATCAATATTTAATTCTAATTCTGCATCTGTCCGTAGGTAAACTATTGCCTTTTTACTATCTTCTTCATCAATTACAACTTCATCTACCAATACTCCCTTATCAGCACTTGTAATCTTATATATATTCTTATTATTAATGTTATCTTTTGGATTATGTATCTTAACTGCAACTACATTCTTCTTATCCATTCCTGCATACATAATATATGAGTGATAATCATTATCTGACTCTATATAAACTTTAGAATTCCCATCAATAATATACAACTTAGTATCCTCCTTTAATTTACCTATCAACTATTACCCTTTAATTTCTACGCTTATACTTATAGTATAATTATGGAACCGTTATCAACTTTATTCTTATTCAATTCTACAATGTATACAAACTATTGTCAACTAAGAAATTTAATAAAAAAATAATATTATTGAATTTTATTTAGTATATCTATAATTTTTTGCCAGAATATGCCGATATACTATTGTAAGTAATAATATTTTAGCCAGGGAAGGTGCGTGTATAATATGAGTATTTCAAATGTTTCTAATAACACTTCAACAACACCAGTTCAAAGTACCGGTTCTGCTGTAGTTAATAATGCAAAAACTGATTCTCAAAATTCAGAAAAAGTTACAAGTGGTGGTACTAACAACAATACATCTAATAACTCTAATAATAATGATACAGCAGTAATTTATGAATCTACAAAAGGTAAAGAAGTTAAAAAAGGAACTTATAAACCTGATTCTAACCTTATTCAAAAATTAAAAGCTGATGCTGATCAAAGAACTCAACAATTACGAGATTTAGTTTCCAAAATGTTAAATGGACAATTTGACGCTAATTCCAGCATGGAAGCTATTTTTAACCGTATTCAAAATGGTGATATAACTGTTGATGAGAAAACTGCTGAAGAAGCTAAAAAGTCCCTTGAAGAAGATGGCTATTGGGGTGTAAAACAAACTTCAGACAGAATGGTATCGTTTGCTAAAGCTTTAACTGGTGGAGATCCAAGTAAAATTGATGAAATGATTTCAGCATTTGAAAAAGGATATAAACAAGCTACTGATATGATGAAAAAAGTACCTGATATAACTAAACAGACATATGATGCTACAATGGAGAAATTTGAGGCATGGAGAAAAGAAAGCCAGACTACTCAAACAGAAACTAAATAGTTTTACATAAAAAAGATTGATAATTTTTATCAATCTTTTTTATTATACCTGTATATCCCTATTTACATAAGAAAAAAATTATAGTAAAATATAACAAAAATACTACTAATAGGAGAGTCTATATGAAAAAGAATTTTAAACACGGCATACTTTCATATGTTCGAATTTTTGTGTTTATTGTAGCAATAGGCATTATAATATTTTTCACTATATCTTTTATAAAACAAAGAGAAAAGATAAAAGAGGATATTAAGAATCAATACATAAACATAGAATATCAGGCTATGAAAGAAAAACTTGAGTCTACATTTGATACTATGTATGAATCTGCACGAACCATTTCTTTGTTACCCTCTATAAGAAATATAACCGGCGGAAATAGAACTGACGGGGATCAGGATGTAGTTGAATTAGGACGTTTTTCCGAAGATGCAAACATGACTGTACAACAGCTATATAATAACCTTTCAAATAATGTTGCAGTTTCTGAAATATATATAATGACTGAAGGTTTGGATTATGAAATTGGTGAAGTTCCGTTTTTAATGTATGATCAGTTCATAGTTAAAAATGAAGAACCAGATGAGTCTTTAGATGATATTAATGAAAATGCAACCACTGAAGTAGTTAATAATGATTATCCAGAAGAAGCTGAAGACGCCGAATATGCGTATTTTCCAAAACAAATGGCTGCTTTTAAAACATCTCATCCTGTATTTAATTTTGACAGCTTAGATCAAATTCCTGCTGCTTTTTCGGAATCTCTTAGGACTTGTGATAATACCCAATATCAGTCTATCTCAAGAAATAATGAGGAAGATTCTTTTGGTATTTTTTATTCAGTACCTTTTTATGATAATGATGATAAGTTTAAAGGTCAGGTTTCTGTAATATTTAGAGATAATATATTAGAAGCTATGTTAGTTGATGTACCATTTTTAATACTAACTGAGGATGATATTACTAATGCCACAGAAATGGGATTTACTATGCCAGAAAAACCTAGTAACTATCTGCTTACAAATGAAAACTATAATGTTTCAATATATGACCGACGTAATACTTCACTTACAGAAAAATTTATAGATAAAACCTATACTAACGATGTCGTAGCATTTGACTTAAATGTTACTGGAGATAGTGCATGGACACTTGGCTTTTATTTTGACCAAACTATGTTTACGGCTGATTTAAATAACGCATTACATTCTTATTTAATGGATATTCTTGCTGTAATATTGTTTACAATTATATTAATATCCTTACTTACTTATTATCAACGTTCTCAGGTTAGAATGATTGATCGATTTGCAAAAAGTATTAAGGAAGTATCTTCTGGTAATTTAAATGCAAAACTTAAATCAAGTGGAAGTGATTTTGAGATTTTAAACAAAGAGTACAGTACCTTAACTGGAAACATGAAAAGCATGATAGGTGATATTAAATCTGTTTCTGATACTGTTTATTTTAGCTGCAATGATATATCAGCACTTTTAGATGTTTTATCCAATTCTTCAAAAACACTTATGGGTGCAACTGATTCAGTGCTTATGCAAGTATCCAAATTAAATGAAATGAGTGCAGAAGTAAATGCCAGTATGGATTCTGTGTCCAATGAGGTTGAAAATACTACTAAGAAATCCCTTGATTCAAGAAAACTTATTGAAGATGTGGTTAACTCCATGTCTACTATAAAAAATAATATAGAGAAAACTACTAATGCTGCTCTTGTATTAGAAAAGCATTCTAATAAAGTCTCTGATCTGGTATCATTGGTAGATTCTATAGCAACCCAAACCAACATTCTTGCTTTAAATGCTTCTGTTGAGGCAACCCGTGCAGGTGCTAGTGGATCTGGATTTAAAATTGTTTCCAGTGAAATGAAAAATTTATCTGATGAAACTACTAATACTGTTAAAATAATAACTGATGTTATTGAACAGATACGTGCTCAAATTAATGTTACTACTTCTTTAATGCATCAAACAGTTAGTGAAGTTGAAAAGGGAGTAGAATTATCTCATAAAGCCAATGACAATATTTTAGAGATTTCAGAAGTCGCACATGAATTAGAGACTAATGCAACAGAAATTATTTCTGCTATAGGAATACTTCATCAGGCTGTAAACACTATAACAGATTCGGGAAACACAGTTTCTGCTAATGTCAAGATAAATGATGATTCAATTGAAGAAGTTTCTGAAATTGCTGAGGAATTAAAAGAAATGTCTAATAAATTGAAAAATTCTGTAGCAGTATTTAAATTATAGGAGGATTTATGAAACCCAGAAAACTTATCTTGTTTTTATTATTTGCCTTTATGTTAGTTGGATGTAATAAAATTAAGGAAACTGATGAAGTTGCAACCACTTCTGGTATGGAGCAAATACCCCATGTGTCCGTAACTGACTATAAAAATAAAATAATAAATTTTAAGCCAGATAAAATTGTAGTATTTTCATCCGCACTGGTAAGTATTTTGGATTATTTAGAGGTTAATATTTCCGGTACTGGCAATCTTAGCAAAACTTCTGAGGTTTCTCTTGAATATAATATGTTGATTCCTGAAGTTGGAAGTCCTGTAGATCCTGACTTTGATAAAATAGCAAACATTGAGCCTGATATAGTTATTTCTGGCTCAATGTTTGCAAACCATGAGGAAAAACTTACATCGATGAATATACCTATGTGGATGATTCAAACCCAGTCATATAATGATGTTTTAAATTATACAAGGGAATTTGGAAGGGTATTTAATAAAGAAGACAAGGCAGAGGAATTTATTAAAAATTCTGAGGAAAAATTAATGCAGATAAGGGAACAAATTGCTGGCAAGAAGGCTCCTACTGTATTAATTCTTATGGCTTTAGATGATGGTATCGTGCTTGCAGGGGATACTACTTTTGTAGGATCAGTATGTAACCTTTTAGGGTGTAGAAACTTATTAAATGATATCTCTGCTAATTATGAAATTCCTTCCATGGCAGCCTTTTATGAAGAGGATTTAGTTAAGGGGCTTAATCCTGATATTATCCTAGAGATACATGATGGTTCAACTTTAGATGCTACTAAGAAAGTATATGCTGACCTTGATATGAAGAATAATGATGTTTGGAAAGATATGAATGCAGTTAAAAACCAACGAATTTATGAGCTTGGTAAAAGAAGCTTTGCGGCTAATCCGGGGGTTTATATGATGAACTCAATTGAACGTTTGGCTAAGAAGATTTTTGAATTGGATTAATTTTTTGATTTGTATATTAGTCTTTCTTTATTTTAAACTAAGGTCTTCTTTTTATTATTGATTCAGTTTTTACACTCCAAAAGATGTGAATAACTAAGCCGATATTACCATTTTACTTAATGCCTTTTTCAGCTTATTCACATCTTAGGAGATTTTGTTTTAATTCAACGTTTGGGTTATTGATAATACTTTGAATACGCTATTTTTTATCACTAAACAATTGAATCCACCTGTTTAATAATAATAAGTCTATCTCCTGGCTTAATAAGATCACTATCTAATTCGTTTGTTTGTTTTAAGTTATCCACAGTAGTATGATATTTTTTAGCTATTTTCCACAAACTATCTCCAGCTTTGACGATATAACCCACAATGCCAGGCATTTCTTGAAGTTTTTTCATATCAAGGTTTTCTTCTTTTACGTCTACTATGATATCTTCTACAATTTTATCAAATACCAAAGTATTAAGATTAATAGAAGCTCTTATTTCTATTTCTTCGCTGTCAATCATATTGGCATTAACCTGTTCAAGCATTGGCTTTATATCATATGTGCAAGATTTAGAAATACCTTTTGCATCCACAATAACACTAAAAGGTATCATACCTTTTACCGCATTAAGAGGTCTTTTATCATCTGCTGCAATATAAAGAAGATGAACATATATCGCTCCCTCAACTTCAATGCCATTATCCACAATCTGGGCATCATCAACTTTAATACTTCCGCTGGCATGACATATTTGCATAATTTTAGCCTGATTTTTATCAATTTTAAGTCTGTCTACAACTCTTGTTTTAAAGTTATTTTTAACAATTAAATTTTCATAGTGTGCTTTGTTGTAAGATGGAATTAATTCTTTATTTGATGCGTACACGTCGTTTAATATTTCTAATTGTTCGTCTTCATATGCTTTAATATCTAATTCCAACACAATCTCAAGTCCAATGACTCTTTCCTCACCATCAGCATCTGGCTTTATTTCAATTTCTTTATTTACAATGTTAAGGCAGATATTTGATATCATATCTTCATTACTTCCATTGCAATCAACCATACCATTAAATGGTAATTCCATTTCTATATATTGAACCGGATTATCATCTTCTTCACCAGAATACAATATAAAAATCTGTATGTCCCCTTTTACATTAATCTTATCTGCAAGAAGCCTTACCTCTGAATTTCTTATGTTGACATCATTAAATAAGATTTCAAACATATTTGGCTTATTAGCGGGTATGGTTAGCTCATCTTTTATTCTGTAGGTGTCCTTTTTATTAATTGCTATTTGACTTATATTAATATTCTTGTTCATTGAAAGTACATTTTCATTTTCACCTACACCAACGGCTGTTTCTTCGTCATAGATATTTTCTACTGTTCCAAGGAGAGTTAATAATGCCTTAACACTTAATTTTCTTGAATTAATTATGCTGGTACTTAAGTCTTCTATTTCCCAATTAATTGTACAACTATCTCCTTCTAATGCCTCATCCATATTAACTATTTCTTCAAATGGAATTTTTCCTTCGATATTATGTATTGGTTTACTATCTCCATCACCTAAATATAAAATATTAAAATTAAGTATTCCTGATACAATAATCCTTTTATCTGAAACCTTTACATCCTGTATGTTAATATCTCCACGCTCTTCAATTATCTTATCCATATCAGGCTTAATATCCGGCACAATGAAGTCATCATCTAATGTGAGCTGTACAACACTTTTGCCTTTTTGTCTATTCATATGAATGTTTTTTCTTACTAGTTCCATACAAAAAATTCCTCCTTTCCTTATATTCTATATAATATTCGGAAAGAGAGGAATTTATGCATATAATTAATTACATAATGTCAGTTCAACATCTCTGGTAAGAACATCCGTATACGTAAATGACATCATTTTTACTTGATTACCAGTATCATTCTTTACTTGAATTAAAAAAATACTCGGATAAGATTCTGTAATAATACCTTCTGTTACAGATATTTTATGTCTTCCTTTGTTTGCTCTAATCTTAACCTTACTTCCAATGTGACTAACTACAGCTCGCCTTACTTTGTTTACATCTGATTGCTTAACCATATTTTCACCTCATTTTAATTAGCAATGTTTGCCTTGAGCAGTTACAAGTTTCTATACATTCTTTACTTATTAATATTATTAACAATATTTAACCAAGTTATTCCTGTACCTTCAACAGTATACCACATTTGGTACATGCTGTCAAAAAAGTTTTCTGTCAATTCACTATGCTTTATATATTTGCATATACAAAAAAAATATAAAATTATTAAAAACTATCATTTTAAAAAAGCCGAAAACCCTCTATTTATGAACGTTTTCAGCTTTTTTATTTTTTTTATTTCTCCAAATGTGTATAATTATCAATTACCTTATTCCATTAACTTCTGGGGCTAATTTACCACCGCCCCAGTCCCATGGATACAACCCAATAACATCACCAAATACTATATTTTCTTTATTTGATATATTTATTAAACTGCTTGTTGTACCCACAACTGTAATTCCATAAATTTTTATATCTGAATCTAAAGACATACTAATATCTTTAAAAACCAAAAGCTTATCTGGATTATTTATGAGATTTTTATTATCCAAACACCATTTCCATTCAGTTTTAATTCCATTTAGATACTCCTCTGGATTTTCAAAATCCATTTTAGTTGTTGTAGTTTTACCAATATTTCTTATTTCTGTAGGAAATCCAAATTGTCTACTTTGTATATAAGCATCACCAAATCTTATGGTATCATCTGTCTCATATTCATTCCCTGTTAAGACTGCAAGCCATGTTACTTTAACATCTTCATTTTTGACTATATTCATTATATCGGCAATTGCAATTGGCTTTTTCAAAGAAAAGTTTACAATCCCCACCATATGTGGGTTATTTTCTAATATTTTATTTATACTATTGGTTACTTCATCAGAAACTTTTGATACAAATGTATTGTCATATATATTATAAAAATTTATTTTTAGTGCTGGAAAACTTATTTTATACTCAGAGATGCTTTGAACACTTAATTGGTTTTCTGTTATACCAAAGCCTTTATATCTCGACGTTATTGTTCCAATATTATAATCAAATAATCCTATTGTACTGGTAAATCCTACACTTTCTACAGGTGTCTGAAATTGAGTCAGGTTAGAAATCATACGTTCATAAGTACTGACTTTACCTAATACTATTTTAGACATTACAGATGGTACCAGTAATAAAACTATATATATAGTTAAAGTTGTTACTAAAATTATTCTCAGCATAAAATGCATTCTTACTTTTTTTATAGATTTTTTTATTTGAATCTGATCTTTTAAAATTTCATCATTCATTTTCATATCCTCCATATATTTCTTTGAATTTCTTTCTGGCTTTGTAAAGTAACTGTTTTGTATACGTTGATTTTACCCCCATTATATTTGAGATTTCATCCAGGTTAAGTTCATGATATTCTCTTAATATAAGAGCTGTCCTATAACTTTCGCACAGCATGGTAAGAGCTTTTTGAACCTTTTCGTTTCTCTCAGTTTTTAAAACATATTCCTCTGGAGTATCATTCTCATCCATAATTAAATCAAAGATTTCCATTTCTTCTTGATTATTTTTACCCCAAAATATAAAGCGACCCTTTCTGGTAACACTTATGTATTTATTGCGGGCTACGGTATAAAACCAGCTTTTGTTTAATATCTTATTAGTTACAATTATTGTTTCAAAAGCTTTCAAAAGGGTATCTTGTGCTATATCTTCTGCCAATCCATAGTCTTTTGACATTACGTATATATATCTTATAATGTCTTTATACATTTCTTCATATAGTTTTTCAAACTCTTCCATGCCACACCACCTTTTATTTTATACCGGTATATATATAAAACGCTTGAGCTACTTAAAAGTCACCCAAGCGTTTTATTTTTTTAGATATTTAAAGATTTACATTAATCCTGCCATTTTTAATATATGTTTAGCATTTGTGGTGATGCATCTTCCATTTTTTATTTTGTAATCAAAGTATATTTTATCTTCTTTATAAAATTCTTCAAAATGATAGTTCTTTCCATTTATTTCATTATTTTCAACTAATGAACATATTTCAAAGTCATGGGTTGAAACCATTAATATAGAATGTGGAAGGTTAAGAGATTTTATTATTTGAGTTGCTCCTACTATTCTGTCTGCTGAATTAGTTCCTTTAAAAATCTCATCTATTAATAGTAACATTGGCTTATTTTTCTTGCTGTATTCAACCATATTTTTTATTCTTAGGACCTCTGCGTAAAAGGTTGAAATTCCCTTTGAAATATCATCATTTACCCTCATAGATGTAAACAGTGACATTTTGGATATTTCTAAGTTTTTTGCACAAACTGGTGCTCCAGAGTATGCTAATACTAGGTTTATTCCAATTGTTCGCAAAAATGTTGTTTTTCCTGACATATTAGAGCCTGTGATTATGTCTGCCTGTGCTTTTAGGTTTATTGAATTAGATATAGCTTTATTGCTATCAATTAAAGGGTGATATATTTGTTCGCAGTTGTAAAATGGCTCTTTTGACTCTATAAATTTTGGGAAACAAATGCTTGTGTTTCTTCCTAAAACTGAAAGGCTGATTAGGGCTTCAATTTCTCCAATTACATCCATCCAATCATTAACTAAAATACCGTATTTACTTTTCCAACCCTCCATTAATCTTATGCAGTGAATATCCCACATAAATAACGCTTGAAGTAAAAAGTATATATATGGATTGGACATTATTTTAAATGCCTCACTTATTGAATCCAGCTTTTCTATTCCCTTTGTAACACCTTTTTCCTGTATTAAAGACTTTTTCAACGCTTTTAAATACTCAGATTCAAAATCTGCGTTTTCTATATCTTTAAGCATTTTTTTATAGTATACAAAATTTAAGCAAAAAGTGTTCATAGATTGAATTTTTTCGCCATTTCTAATTTTGGTTACTAATGATATGGAAAATTGTAACAGGCATAGTAATACGAATATTTCAAAATTGTTTTTTATGTTAAATGTGTAAATTCCACTTATTATGGTTATGGCTGGTAGTAGAAATGAAGTTATTGTTAATGCTTTTGGTAATAATTCTTTTGAGTTTAAGTATTTTAGAAAGTTATTAAACCAACTATCCTCTTTATTTGCTTTATTTTTTCCAAGGATAGTGCTGTTTATTTCTATGTTTTGAGAAAAATCTTTCATTTTTATTAATTCTTTTATAGCTTCCTGCCTTTTTTTAACTTCTCTAAAGTCTGGGTCTTTATTCAAAAAGTATTGTGCCAGTTTATCTTTTCCTCGTCTTGTTTTTGCTATACAAAGGTATTGATATAAAGAACTATCTCCAAATATGTCCAGATCCTTTTCTACTTCAAATTCATCCTTTAGATATTCTTCTCCTGTTATCTCAAAAGTTTTCCAACTGCCATCTGTACGCATTTTGTTTCGTTTAAATATTTCCATTTCGCTTTGAATTAATTCTAAATTGTCTTTTAATTTTTCATGTTTTGATATTAATAAGACAAATATTATTGTAGCAGTGATAAATGCTAAAAAAGTAAACAGTTGTCTGTCTGCTAAGTAAAGTATAAATAATACTATTGCTATTATAGATACTAACATTCTTATGTTGCAGATTTTGTTATATTTTTGAGTTTGAGTTTTTAATAGTTTTTCTTTTTCTGCTAATTGTTGATCTGTGTTATTAATCATTAATATCCTCCGTTTTATTTCTAATTTAAAAAGAAGCCTTGAGGGCTTCTATCTTTTTTAAGTTTAACATTAAAAATATATTTGATCAATAGGTTTATTAATTTCTATGTTATGTACTTGCTATTTAATAGTAAGTACATATCTAATCTCTTAAAAAAATATCTCTTGTATATACCTTGTCTAAGACATCCTTAATTTCTTCACTATATTTGTTTGCAACTAATGGCCAAATCTTTGTTCCTCTTCTTGCAATGCCTTAAGTGGGGGGTACTATTAAAAAATATCGTTCAAGGAGAAGAATGGACGGCTTAAAAATAGAAGCAGCCAGACAAGCATCCCGAATTAAACGAACGACATGGCTACCGTCTTTATCTTTTGATGATGTCCATTGATTAATAAATTGGTTACCATCCTGAATTGTAGCTGAACTGGTACGCAAAACATTTTTAAGGCCGGATTTCCAATCAATACTCCAATAGCTGCAAACATATGACCAAATATATATTCCGGTTTAGATGAGTTTTCAGATTCTTGAAATAAACGTTGTTTTTAGGATTAATATTAAGTTCACGAATAATACTTGTTACTCCTAAATGCTCAGAACGAAACATTAATCCTAAAACAATAATAACATACCAACAAAAAGTAGCTTTTCTGCTGAAACAATCTTTAAAATCAACAAGTGTATTATTCATCCATTTTAACATAATTTATATAGCCAAACTGAAATTTTTAGAGTATAATACATTTATGCTCTGTATCAGTGGCATGCCTCCTTTTTCTTCGACGATATAAGGATAACATAAAATTGATACAAGGACTAATTTTTTATTTTTATTTAGAACTTTTGAATGTCAAGTTAAGTAAAAGTCTTATAAAAAGGGAAATTTCTTTTTATAAGACTTTTATATATTTTATTCTTTTTTCTTATCATTGGATCATTAACTAAACAAATTATGTTGCAACACATTTTCCTGTTCTTCTCCCAATAAATCACTTATGATATTAAGTAAATATCTATATCAATTTCTGCACCTATATCTGTCATTAATTTAGATATTTTTTCTTCAATTACAATTCCTGGTACTATATTATTTTCTACTTCGATTACTACAGAAAACAATACAATGCCACAATATTTTTTCTTAATAAAATTAATTTTATCTTCTTTTCCTTCCACGCAATTATATAACTTATTGATTTGAATTGTAATATCACATGACTCTTCATACCTCAAGGAAAATCCCCATGATCCACATACTCTTTTTTAGTTCCTCTTGCATCTGCTTTTACTTCATGAGGGTCAAAACCTTTTTTCTTCAAATATTTGTCATCAACTTTTTCTTTATTCTCAGGTTGATTATTTTTTGAATTTTGATTTGTGTCACCATCACCCTTTTTATTATTAGTTTCCTCTTTTTTCTTATCTACTACCTCTTCAGCTTTTTTTGTTCCATCATAAATTATCACTGCTGCAAAAGCTACAGTTACCCATTTAATTCCATCAACTGCCACAGGAACTGCCAACGGTGCCAATAGCCAAGCAAGATATCCACTTGGATCACTATACATTATTGGATTATTAAAACAGTAGGTAAACAAATTATGTTGCAACACATTCCCTTGTTCTTCCCCTAATACTCTTGCATCATCTGCATTTAAAAATCTTCCAACCTCTGGATTATAATATCTGCTCTGCAAATAATACCAACCTGTTTCTTCATCATAGTAATACCCTCTATAACGCAGTGGATTTATCTTTCCTATTCCGTTTGCATCACTTGATGATATTATTTTACCCCATGAGTCATAAACGTAAGATGCTACTACATTTCCATTTGTATCTATTAT
>JAVBPB010000160.1:0-5068 GCA_031549965.1 Mobilisporobacter sp.
GATTCGAAAATGTTATGACGGGTGTAACGGAAGAGATATCTTTTGCTGAAAATGTTGATTTAATATTAGATTTATATCCAAATACTGAAAATATCTATGTTTTAAATGATTACACAACAGCTGGGGTCATATGGCGTAACACAATGGAAAGTATTGCGAAAGATTATACAGATAAAGTAAACTTTATATCTAATGATAATTTGTCAATGGATGAAATATTATTGGATGTGAAAAAATATGGTAATGAAACGGTTATAATCTGTGGAACATTTTACGTAGATTGTGATGGAAACTATTTTACAGAAAAAAATTTATCTGTAATGCTTGATAAAGTTAATCATCGTCCCGTGTTTGCTTCCCTTGAAGTAAACGTTGGATTTGGTTTATTTGGTGGAAAAGTTTCTCAATCAATGAAACAAGGTCAACTTGCGGCTCGAATGGCCTGTGAAATACTAGAAGGAAAAGATATTAAAGATATCAAGATAATTACAGATTCAAATCTGTCAAATGAATGGATATTTGACTATGAAGTATTAAAAAATTACGGAATTTCAAAGCATAAGATTAAAGTTAAGCATACAGCTTTAAATGAAAAATTATCTTTATATGAAACAAACAAACCACAATTTTTCTTAATAATTGTTGGATTTGTTTTTACTTCAACAATTATCTTTGTTTTAATATATTTTTATAGTAAAGAAAGAAAATCTAAAATTCAAAAGGAATTCGATGCTTCGCATGATTCTTTAACAAAACTTTGGAATCGATCTAAACTAGAAAAAGATTTTTCGAAATTTGCTAGAAATGATAAAACAGGGGCCTTATTATTGTTTGATATTGATGATTTTAAGGATATTAATGACGTATATGGACATTATATTGGTGATAAATGTTTGATTGCTTTATCAAAAAGAATAAGCGAGCAATTAAATGATTCAAGTATTTTTTACCGTGTTGGTGGCGATGAGTTTATAATTCTTTATTATGGTAATGTTGAACTTTTAACAAAGTTATGTAAAAAACTACAACAAATAATGAAATTACCATATGTTTTTGATGATTTGATTTTGCATTTTACAATAAGTATCGGGATTGCAGAGTTTCCGAAATATGGTGACACATTATCTGACTTATTCCAAAATGCCGATTTAGCGCTTTACCAAGCCAAAAGAGAAGGAAAGAATACACATTATTTTTATGAATCTGTATTAAGAGAAGTAAGTACTAAAAAAGAAGTAATTACTCAAATTTTACGAAAAGTTACGCAAACAGATGAGCCTAGTATTGTTTTTCAACCAATATTAAATGTTGATGGAAGCAATATTGTTGCATTTGAGACACTAATGCGAATTAATAGTCATGAGATAGGATATATAACGCCAGATGAATTTATTCCAGTTGCTGAGAGTACAGGATTAATTGTACCTATAGGTTTATGGATATTTGAAAATGCCTGTAATTTTGCAAAATCAATTATTGATAAAGGGATTGAGGATTTCCTAATATCGATTAATATTTCAGCAATACAGTTTGCTAGTCAAAACTTTATCTCAGATATTACTAAATTAATTGAAAAAATTGGGATTGATTCAAAGAATATTGAGTTAGAAATAACAGAAAGTGTCTTTGCTTCTGATGCAAAACAAAATATTTTAAAAATAAATACTTTAAGAGAATTAGGATTTACAATTGCTTTAGATGATTTTGGAACTGGATACTCATCATTTAAATATTTAGTAGATTTACCTTTAGATATATTAAAGATTGATAAAGCATTTATTGATTTAATTGTTTTTGATGAAAAGACACGAACTATTACAAAAATGTTAATTGTTACAGCTCATACCCTGAATTTAAAAGTTGTAGCTGAAGGTGTCGAAGAAGAAAATCAAGTAAAAGTTTTAAAAGATATTAAATGCGACTATATCCAAGGATATATATATTCAAAACCTTTAAAAGATGTTGATGCTAAAAACTTTATATATAAAAAAAGAAATATAAATGATTAGAATACAAAACACTAGTTTTCAATTAAATGAAACTAGTGTTTTACTTTATCAAAGATAGTATGTTTAATGTTTAGAAAATATGATAAAATATAGATATAAATTTACAAGGAGATTTTCGATGAATAATCAAAATAAAACACCATTTTTTGATGCTTTAATAGAATATATAAAAACAGATGTAACTCCTTTTGACGTTCCAGGTCATCATATGGGAAATATCCAAAATGAATTCAGTAAAGCAGTAGGCAATAAATTAATGCGAATGGATGTAAATGCACCTAGAGGATTAGATAACCTAAGTCATCCAACCGGCGTAATAAAAGAAGCTGAAAAACTATTTGCTGAAGCTTTTGGTGCAGATCAATCATTCTTTTTAGTTAATGGCACAACATCAGGCATTATGGCAATGATAATGGCAAGTGTAAATGAAAGAGAAAAAATAATATTACCTCGTAACGTTCATAAATCAGCTATAAATGGTTTAATAATAAGTGGGGCAATTCCAGTGTTTGTTGAACCACAAATTGATTCTAGACTAGGTATTGCAAATTCTGTGACATATGAAGCATATGAGAAAGTTATTTTAGATAATCCAGATTGTTTTGCGATATTAATTATAAATCCAACATATTTTGGTGCGACAACGGAAATAACAAAGATTGTTAAATTAGCTCATGAACATGATATGACTGTAATTGTTGATGAAGCTCATGGTTCACATTTTATTTTCAGTCCGAAATTACCGCTTGCCGCAATGGAATCTGGAGCTGATGCTAGTAGTGTTTCAATGCACAAAACAGGAGGGTCTCTTACACAATCCTCTGCATTATTATTAAAGAATAATAAAAAAGTTGACCATTTTAAAGTTTTAAAAACAATCAATTTATTACAAAGTACTAGTCCTAGTAGTTTGTTTATCGCAAGTCTTGATACGGCAAGAAAAACAATATATTTTGAAGGAAAAGAAAAACTAGAAAAAATAATTGATTTATCAAATTATGCAAGAAAAGAAATTAATGCTATTAAAGGGTTATTTTCACCTGATAAAGAATATTTTTTAAAAACTAACTTTGATTATGATGAAACTAAATTAATTATTCAAGTCAATGATTTAGGATTTAGTGGATTTGAAATCTATAAAATGCTAAAGGATGAATATAACATACAAATGGAATTAGCTGAAACAAATGTTGTATTAGCAATACTTGCCTTAGGGACAACAAAAGAGCATATTGATAATTTGATTAGTGCTTTAAAAGATATATCAAACAAATATTATGAAGATAGTGAAAAATTAGAAACAGCCAAGTTTGATTTTAATTTTCCCCAAAGAGTTTTTAGACCAAGAGAAGCATATATGGCCCCTAAAAAACGAGTAGGAATGAATGATAGCATTGGAAAAATTAGTGCTGAATCAATAATGATTTATCCACCAGGGATACCATTAGTTATTCCAGGTGAAAAAATAAGTAAAACAATAATTGATAGAATTAGATTTTATGAAAGTAAAGGATCAACAATATTAAGTGATTATGATGATGATACTGTAAGTGTTGTTGATGAAGAAAAATGGAATGGATGGAATGTAATGTATGATGAAATTTAAAACAGTAGAAATGCCTTTTCAAAGTTGTACAAGTAGTTATAAAGATAGTGATGTTGTAATATTTAGTTGTCCAATGGATTCAACTACATCTTTTAGACCTGGTACTAGATTTGCTGGACCAGCAATAAGAATGGACTCATTTGGAGTAGAGTGGTATTCACCTTATCGAGACATGGATTTAAAAGATTATAATACTTGTGATATTGGAGATTTAGACTTACCAATTGGAGACCCAGATAAGGCTTTAAAAGAAATATATAATGTTAGTAAAAAAATCATTAATGATAATAAAAAGATTATGATGATTGGTGGAGAACATTTAGTTACATATGGAGTTGTTAAGGCTTTAAGTGAAAAATATGAAGATTTACATATTATTCATTTTGATGCTCATACTGATTTAAGAGAAGACTTCTTCGGAAGAAAATTTTCTCATGCCACAGTAATTAGAAGATGTTATGATTTACTTGGAGATAACAAAATTTATCAATTTGGTATAAGAAGTGGTGATTCAAGTGAATTTAAATGGGCAGCTAGTGGACACACTAATTTAAGAAAGTTTGACTTAGTAGGTTTAGATAAATGTGTTGATACTATAAAAGATAAAAATGTTTATATTACTATTGATTTAGATGTTTTGGATCCAGCATATTTTCCTGGAACTGGTACACCAGAAGGTGGAGGAATAACTTATAAGGAGTTATTAAATGCAATAGATGAGTTTTCTAAATTAAATAATATTGTTGGTTGTGATATAGTTGAATTAGCTCCACACTATGACCATAGTGGTGGATCAACAGCTTTAGCGGCTAAGACATTAAGAGAATTAACACTATTATTACATAGTAAAGTAAAAAAAATATCAAATTAATGATATTTTTTTTATAGTTATCTTTGGATAGCAAAAATGTTAACACTTGTTTTTTCTTTTGATGGATTAAAATAAGTGTCTCCCAGACATATTGAATAATGAGATATATATTGACCATTTTTGTTATATAATATAGTTTTAGATTCTAGTACACAAACATTATGGTTATTATAAATGCTAAAAAAACCAAATGGAACTTCAATCTCACCCAAGTCACTTATAAGAGTATTTTCTTTATACGCATACTCTAATTGTGACTGATAACAGTATAATGTTAAATAATAACTATCTTTATTTAAACTTGAAAAATCAATATTCCTAAATTGATAACCAATATAATTATCTAAATAATAATTGTTTAACACTCTCTTTTGTAAACTATAATTAGTAGAAAGGTATGTAATTAGCGAAGACTTTGTATATAGATTTAAATATTTATTTTCTGTGATATCCAAAGTTTCGCTTAATTGTATAGTAATGTAGCCTTCTTGAATATCTATAGTGCCGCTTAAATCCTCAATAGTCAAAATGTTTTTTTCTAAAGAATTTAAATGCAAAACATTTTCATTTTTATTTTCAATT
>JAVBPB010000084.1:0-3496 GCA_031549965.1 Mobilisporobacter sp.
GATGAGGCGTTTATATTTTTTACAAGACTTGCAAAGGCTTGTAAAAAATATGCCGAGAGAGGGTAAGGCAAACAATTAAATAATTATACAACTGTATTCATCTGAAAAATTTGAAAGACTAAATCAAGGACTTTTTCAGTGACCTCGTACTTTGACCAGATAGTGTTTTTTTCTTTTAAATTAAATTAGGGAGGTTATGTTTTGAAAGCAGTTATTTTTGATATGGATGGCGTTTTAATCGATAGTGAGCCTTTGCACATAGAAGCAGATTTATTAACTTTAGAAAGTTTTGGCGTAAAGTTGAACCAAGAAGATTTAATGCCATTTATTGGCAGTACCAATCCTTTTATGTTTAAAACCTTAATTGAACGTTTTGGTTTATCTGTTACTGTCGATGAAATGATAAATGTACAAAGTAAAATTAAGTCTGAGATTATAGCTGAAAAAGGCTATCCTATAATTTCAGGAATACCAAAACTTATTAAGGATTTACATGAGCATGGTGTTTTACTTTCAGTTGCTTCTTCTTCACCTTTATACATGATTGAGGAAGTTACTAAATTACTTGGAGTTCAACAATATTTTAATGCGTTAGTTAGCGGTGAAACTGTTAGTAACCCTAAACCTGCACCTGATGTATTTCTAAAGGCAGCTAAAGAATTAGGTGTTAAACCTTGCGAATGCATTGTTATTGAAGATTCCTTTAATGGAGTAAGTGCAAGTGTTTTGGCAGGAATAAAGTGCATTGGTTTTATTAATCCTAATTCTGGTAACCAAGATCTAAGTAAAGCTAACGTATTAATTACAGGTTTTGATTATGTGGATTATGAATTTATCTATAATGAATATTTAAGGGCAAATGGACTACCTATAACTATTGTAAATACTAATAATTTAATTCTACGAGAATTTTGTATGGATGATTTTGAATCTTTATATAAAATGTGTAATCAATCCGATCTTAAGAAATATGTAAGTGATATAAGCGATTCTATTGAAATTGAAAGATCTAAGTTAGTGTCGTACATAGAAAATGCATACCCATTCTATGGATATGGTTATTGGGGAGTATTTTTAAAAGAATCTAATAAATTAATAGGACGATGCGGTATAATGCAAAAGATAATAGAAGATACTCCTGAAATTGAGCTTGGCTACTTAATTGATAAAAATTATCAAGGCTTGGGATATGCATATGAAGCTTGCATGGCTGTAATTGATTATGCTTTTAACAAATTAAATCTTAACAAAATAGTTGCTGTAATTAATAAAGAAAATATACCTTCCATAAATCTAGCCAAAAAACTTGGAATGACACTCTTAAAAGATATCTTATATCATGAACAGTATTGCTACTTATACATTTTGAATAATGAATTAGTTGAAAAAGACCTTTCCACATGGTAAATTAATTTTTTAGATGAATACAGCCAATGTATTCATCTAAAAAATTCAAAAAACTATATCAAGGACTTTACTTGTAATTAACTTCTTATAACCGTTTCATCACTCTTGCAAGGATTCAGCCCTATTGATAGCTGCATCAATATTAGGACAAAAATTCTCAACCCCAACTTTCTTGTCAAATCCAGCTTTTTGCATTATTATAAGTGGCTGAGGATTAACATGAGATAAAATCAAAGTAATTTTTTTCTTTTTACATCTTTTAAAAACCTCTTCCAAATTATGCATTGCTGTAGCATCAATGGCCGTAACCCCGCTCATACGAAGAATTAAACATTTGCATTTATCATCCAAACTTATTGTAAGGATTTTGTCTGCTGCCCCAAAGAACATAGGGCCATTTATTTCATACACACGTGTGTATGAAGGTACTTGACATAAATCAATGTCTTTTGAACCACTTGCCATAGCATCAATATATTTCCATCCTTCTATATCTGTTACTTCACTCATGCGTTTCATAAATAATACCGCAGCTAGTAAAACACCTATTTCAATTGCTACTACCAAGTCAAATACTACCGTTAGAATAAATGTAGTAACTAAGACTATAATATCACTCTTTGGAGCAGTTTTGCAAAGATGTATAAATTCTCTCCATTCAGACATGTTGTATGCAACAATAAACAAAATAGCTGCAATTGCAGGCATTGGTATTAGAGCCGCATATGGCATTAACACAACCAAAATTATAAGTAATGTAATTGAATGTACCATACCTGCAATAGGAGTACGCCCACCATTCTTTACATTTGCTGTAGTCCTTGCTATAGCACCTGTAGCTGGAATGCCTCCAAATAATCCTGAGGCTATATTTCCTGTGCCTTGTGCTATTAATTCCATATTGGATCTGTGCTTACTATGTACCATACTATCTGCTACTACACATGATAGTAAAGATTCAACGCCAGCTAATATTGCTATTGTTATAGCGTCAGGAAATACCGTTCTTACCATCTTTAAGCTTAATTTTGGTACTTCAAATTGTGGCAGTTTGCTACTAATCTCGTATAAATCACCAATTGAGTATACCTTCATTCCAAATCCCTTAACCATTAATATTCCTACTATGATGGCAATAAGAGATGGTGGTATTCTTTTGCATATTCCCGGTAGCTTTGGCCAGATAATTAATATTACTAAACAAACAACACCTACTAAAATAGTTTGTACGTTTGCAGTATGTATAAAATTAAATACTGCTTTTAGCTTATCATCAGTTTCAATTAATGGTTCCTCACTGACAATATCTAAACCCAAAAAGTCTTTCAATTGTCCTACAAATATTGTTACTGCTATTCCTGAGGTAAATCCAGTAATTATTGGATATGGAATAAATTTGAGTAAGTCGCCCATCTTAAAGAATCCCATAAAAATAAGTATTATACCAGCCATTATGGTTGCAACAATTAAGCCTTCCATTCCATTTTTGGCTACTATTCCACCTACTATCGCCGCAAATGCTGCTGTTGGGCCAGAAATTTGAACACGACTTCCTCCTAAAAAGGATATTACAAAGCCTGCTACTATTGCTGTGTAGATACCTTTTTCAGGTGTTACTCCCGATGCAAGAGCTAAGGCTATGGAAAGGGGCAGGGCAATAATTGCTACTATAATACCAGCAACTATATCTTTAAGAAACTGCTCTTTTGTGTATGTTTTCATTACAGAAAACAATTTTGGTTTTAATTTTTGCATTATTCCTATCCTTCCTTTGTTGTAATCTATTTTTACCTAAACACATCTATATTATTATCTTTATGTTGAATTGTCAAGAAAATATTTAATAGAAAAATTTTAGATAATTTGGTAAAGAAAAGAAAATAATTTTTTATCACATTACCTAAGAGGCCACTGAAAAAGTCCTTTCAATACGGTAAATTAATTTTTAAGATGAATATGAGTGTATATATATCCAATTGTTTGCCTTGCCCTCCTTCAGCATGTTTTTTACAAGCCTTTGCAAGCAAAGTCTTGACAAAACATAAACGCTTCGTCGGCCGGTCTGCACAATTGGATATATATACACTCA
>JAVBPB010000119.1:0-24009 GCA_031549965.1 Mobilisporobacter sp.
TGAGACTATGATGCTTTTTCATAGGCTCATTGGAATGTTTGGCTTATCTGATTTTTTCATAAATTATAATGTTTTTCTGAGGGGGCGGTATCTAAAAGGCAATGCGTTCGTTACACAAAAACCTTAAGTTGACGACATTGATCGTCCGATGAGACGTTTATATTTTTTACAAGACTTGCAAGGGCTTGTAAAAAATATGCTGAGGGAGGGTAAGGCAAACAATTAAATAATTATACAACTGTATTCATCTGAAAAATTTGAAAGACTAAATCAAGGACTTTTTCAGTGACCTCACAAAAATCCTATCTCTTTTCTATAGAATCATGGTTTATACTTATTTTACCTTCTTTAAGTAATTTTCCAATAGCTCTCTTGAATGCATTTTTACTTAGACCGAATTCACTTTTTATTAGTTCAGGGTTTGAGCTGTCAGAGAAAGGAAGAGAGCCGCCACCTTGCTCTAGTTTTAAATAGATTAGTTCAGAGTCGGAGTCTATTTGAACTGGTATTTTCTCTCTAGTACTTAAATTTAGTTTTCCGTCTTCCCTTATACTGGTAACCCTGGCTTCTACGCTGTCGCCAACATGATATTTTGAATAAATTTCATTTTTATTTATTAAGCCGTAATATGCGTTGTCAATGGCTATAAATATACCAAATTCTTCTTTTATGTCATAGACAGTGCCTATAACTTTGTCGTTTGGATTGTATTTAGTGGTTGTTGACAGAAGATTGTGGATTTTCATTGTGGCACATAAACGTTCGCTTTTGTCAATGTATAAGCTTACCAGATAGTAGCTATTGCTTTTTACTCTTTCAGTTTGTTCTTTGAACGGTAAAAGGAGATCCTTTTCAAGACCCCAATCTAAGAAAGCACCAATTGAACCAACTTCAATTACTTTAAGGAGAGCAAGCTGACCTAATTCAAGGGCGGGGAACTTTGTTGTGGCTATTAGTCGGTCTTCAGAGTCTTTGTATACAAAAACTTCGATTTCTGTGCCAATTGTTGCTTTTGGGGGGATATATTTTTTCGGTAATAATATGGAGTGCTTGTCCGTTGGATTTTTAGCTAAGTAGAAGCCAAAATCAGTGGTTCTTACAACTACAAGTGTCTGGATTTTTCCTAATTCAATCATAATTTAATCCTTTCAATTTTTGTCAAATGAAATAATGGCGTATGGTTTTTGGTTGTTGTCAGAAAGTACTACCGTGTAGCTTTCATCATCTTCCCCTAAATAGGGAGTAATAATGTGAGACAGCGTGGCAGGTTTTTTATATTCAGCTCTCATTGTGGTGGGTAGAAATCCTAGTGGGAGAATTTCTTGAGCCATTCGTACGTATTGACCATTATTAACATGATTATTGGTATCTATGTCGCTTTTAACAACATCAAATGATTTAAAAGCGGTAAGGTTATTAGGGATATTTATTTTTCTTTTAACCTCTTCTAAATTTAGCTTGGGCTCTAATTTATAATTAAAAAAATCTTCCTCAGTAATTCTGACCGGACGATTTTTTATGGTATCAACTAAGACCCATATGGAGTTGGCAAGTGCACAAATTTCACCGACACTATCTTTAATAATAAAATTTCGGTATCCACACATGCCAGAAAAATCATAAGGCCAGGTAGAAACTTCAATATTTTCAAATAATTTAGGAAATCTGTTTACAACAATGTGCCAGGATGTCATAAGCCACGCTCTGTTACGACTTTCTAAATAGCCTACACCCATTCCCATATCTTCGGAGTTAAAAGTACTGCAATCCTGAAAATAATTAATGATTCCAAAATAATCTAAAACTTTATCTTTATTTACTTCACTGTATCTTATTCTGCTGTTTATTGTATACATATATTATTCTCTCAATCTTATATATTAAAAATACTTAATTATAGTAACATATTATTGTAAAAAAAACAATATAAGTACTGTATAAAAGTAAAACAGAAGTTGACATATGCTAATAAAGGGAATATAATTCAATCAAAAGTGAATATTTTGGAGGAAAGAAATGAAGAAAATAATAAGTACAGATATGGCACCAAAAGCTATAGGACCATATTCTCAAGCAATAGAAGCTAATGGCTTTATATTTACATCAGGAATTATTCCTATTAATCCTAAAGATCAATCCTTAGTAACAGGTAATGTTAAAGAACAAGCAGACAGAGTACTTAAAAACCTTTCTGCATTGTTAGAAGCATCAGGTACAACTTTGGAAAATGTAATAAAAACAACAGTATTTATTAAAGATATGAATGATTTTGCAACCATTAATGAAGTATATGCAAATTATTTTAAAAACGAGTGTCCTGCTCGTTCATGTGTAGAGGTAGCAAGACTTCCAAAAGATGTATTAATAGAGATGGAAGCTATAGCACTGAAGTAAAAGGGTTGATTATTCACTGATTGGTCACCAGTGAAAAATGATAAAAAAAGTTTAAAAATATATTTGTTTATTTAGAAAAATAGTATATAATTAATATGTATTATAAAACAGTTTAATAAATTGAGAGGAGGAGTCGCAGTTGGACTCGATTGATTATTACGATAAGTATGCAGGAGCTTATTATCAGGACACAGTAAATAATTCCATGGAAGATATCTTGGAAAAATTTGTTGAGTATTTGCCAGAGGACGCAAGTGTACTAGATCTTGGATGCGGTTCTGGAAGAGACAGTCTTTATCTAATAGAAAACGGATATTCAGTAACAGCAATAGATGGTTCAAAAGAAATGTGCGAATTAGCAGAGATACATACAGGTCAGGATGTATTAAATATGGAATTTGATGAGCTTGATTTTGAAGATGTATTTGAAGGAGTATGGGCTTGTGCATCATTACTTCATGTTGAACCCAAAGATATGATAAACATTTTATCTAAAATATATACAAGCTTAAAAGACAATGGAATTTTATATATGTCGTTTAAGTATGGAGATTTTCAGGGATTTAGAAAGGGAAGATATTTTGTTGATTACACTACAAAATCAATGAGGGAACTTCTTAGAAATCAGGATTATTTTGAAATAATGGATATTTGGAAAAGCGAAGACAATAGAGACAATCAGGATCAAATCTGGCTAAATGTATTCCTAAAGAAGAAAAATGAAGATTAAGGACAAATTATGAAAAGAATTAAGGAAATAAACTTAGTATTTTTAATAACAGTAATCAGCTCATTAATTATTCCGGAGTTACTTATGCTCTTTATAAAGGATATATTAATATTACAATGTATTTCTACCTTTGTTTTTGCCTCGCCGGCTATAATATATATCCTTATTAATAAAATAAATATAATAGAATGTATCAGAATAAAAAAGGTTGGTATTTCTAATATAGTATTGTTAATATTATTCTCTTACCTAATAATGCCTTTATTATCTTTGGTAAATTTGATCTCAATGCTATTTGTAGAAAACCATGTTTCAAATACAATTAGCACTATTTTAAGTGGCAAACCTTTAATAGTTGGATTAATAACATTTGCTTTACTTCCTGCAATACTTGAGGAAGGTGTATACAGAGGATTATTTTATAATGAATATAGTAAAGTAAATGTATTAAAAGGTATGATATTAAGTAGTATAATGTTTGGACTTTTGCACATGAATTTTAACCAAATGCTATATGCAATTTTAATGGGAATAATTTTTGTCTTAATAATAGAGGCAACAGATTCAATAATATCTGCTATGATAATACATTTTGTGATTAATGGTCATTCGGTGGTAATTAATCAATTAATGCCATATATTCAGAAGTTTTTATCTTCAGTTTACAAAGAGCAGACATCAAGTGATATGTTATCGGCAGAAAGTATAACAAGACAAGAGTTATTGGCTAGTTTAATACCAGTTGCATTTTCGGCAGTGATATCTACTACTTTAGCAATAGTAACATTTATTACCATAGCTAAAAATTGTGACAAGTATAATCATATAAAAAGTATATTCAATTTAAATGGAATGAATCTTAAAAACAAGGTTGGCTTTGTTGATATATCTTTAGCTATTGCATTTGTGTTATGTATTGGAATGTGCGTTTATATGGAGATTGTTAGTTTGCATTAGATGAGGTTTGAATAAGTCCTTAACTTCTGGATTAAAGGACTTTTCTGCCAATCTATATCTGAATTTAAATACACCTACGTTTTTTGACGTACACGCTCTGAAAAATATCCTCAGAATTTTGCACAAGAAATTACAAAATGGTGTACTAGTATTTAAAAATGTTCCAACATACAATAGTATGAGCTTTCAATACTTTTACTTCTCGAAAAAAGAAGTCACCCATGGGCAACTTCTCATTCTTTTATATATTATATTCTTTGTCCCTAGTTCAGATAAATTTGATGCAGAAATTTTTTATAAAGCTTTATAGATTTTTTTGAAACGGTTAAAGTTTTGCTACACGCTAATATCAATGTTTTGACCTAAATGTGGTGAAACACTAGCTTCTAGCATTTTAGTAAGATCTTCACCACCTGACTGCATTTTTTCAATAGCCATTCCCATTAATGCTGTGCTTATATTATTTGAAACTTGTTGCTGTGACATAGCCATAGATAAAGCTGGGATATCCATATAAATACCTCCTTTCTTTCACATTGTAGAGCCAGATATCATATTATGTGTCTTATATACAATGCTTCAATTAAGAATCTATAACAATATAAAATATTGATCATTATTTAAATTTATATTCAAATAAAATACAAATAACATAAAATAATAATACTATAAAAACCCTATAAAGTAAATACTAATTATGGTATAATTAAAATAAACAGACAAATAATTTGAAAATTATAATTTAAAAAATTATCAAAACTAATAGTTAAAAAATAAAAGGAGCAAGAAGATGGAAAAAATATACGACTTAATAATAATTGGCTCTGGTCCAGCCGGTTTAGGAGCCTCAATATATGCTCAAAGAGCTGAATTGGATTTTATAATACTTGAAAAGGTAAGTATTAGCGGAGGGCAAATATTAAGCACCTACGAAGTAGAAAATTATATGGGATTTTCTAAAATAAGTGGTTTTGAGCTAGGAACAAAATTTAGAGAACATGCAGACAGTCTTTTGGTAAAATTTGAAGAGGGAGAAGTGAATAATTTAACATTAGAAAATGAATTAAAATGGATTCACCTAGAAGATGGTAGAATTTTAAAAACCAAAACAATAATAATTGCTACAGGTGCAAAATATAAAAAGCTCTTAGTAAAGGGTGAAGATAAATTAATGGGTATGGGAGTATCCTACTGTGCAACCTGTGATGGTGCATTTTTTAGAGGAAGGGAAGTTGCAGTAATCGGTGGAGGAGATGTTTCCATAGAAGATGCAATATATTTATCAAGAATTTGCAAAAAAGTATATGTAATACATCGTAGAAATGAATTCAGAGCAGCAAAAACCTTGGTTAGCAAATTGATCTCATTAGAAAATGTTGAAGTAATATGGGATAGTGTAGTGGAAGAAATTAAGGGAGATGACTGTGTAGAAAATTTAGTTATTAAAAATATATTAAGTGAGGAAAACAAGGAAATAGAAGTAAGTGGTGTATTTATTGCAATTGGAACAACACCAAATTCTGAAATGTTTAATGGAATAATTGATATGAATGATAACGGATATATTATTGCAGGTGAAGACTGCAAAACAAATGTAGAAGGAATCTATGCAGCTGGAGATATAAGAACCAAAAAGTTAAGGCAAGTAATTACAGCAGCATCTGACGGAGCTAATGCAGTTACAAGTGTAGAAGAATATTTGAATAAATAGTCAAATATCGAATGATTCACTTAATGTAATTAAAGTAGAAAAACCAAGTTATTTACAAATTGTTAAGGAATAATTAATTATCTTGTAAATAAAAGTTGACATAACATCCATATTTTGCTATAATTAGACCAATAAATTAGTTATTTTGTAACAAATTGTTGATAAATTAATTAGACGTAAAATTAGGAGGTAAAAGCGTGCAAAAAGCTACATTTGTAAAAGCGGCATTATGTTTAGCTGGGGCAATGGTATTGTCAGCAACGACCCTTACACTAAAAGCTACTTCATTAAACTTTACAGAAACAGCAGTTGCAGGAATAGTAGTACCAATTGAAGAATACTATATTGCAACTTTAGATAAAACTGCTAATGAAGAGGGTCAAAATATAAAGAAATTAACAACTGATACTGCTACTGAGAAAACAATACAAGCAAGTACAGATAAAAGCATAGATGGAACTAATAATGTAAAAGAAGAAACAAAGGAAGTAAAAGAAGAAAGTATAGATAAGACTAAGAAAATAGAAGAAAATAAGGTATCACCATATGAAAAAGTGGGTATTTCTAAAGCTAATGATTATGTAAATATAAGAAGTCTTCCAAGTGAAGAAGGAGTTGTTCTTGGTAAATTGTACAGAGGATCTGCGGCTGACATTTTAGACTATGATGGTGAGTGGGTAAAAATCAAGTCTGGAAAAGTAGAAGGTTATATTAAAACAGAATATTTAGCCATTGGAGACGAAGTTGATGGCATGACAGAAAAATATGGTACTAAGCTTGCGACAGTTAATACTGTAACATTAAAAGTTAGAGAAGAAAAAAGTACAGAAGCAACTATTCTTGATTTAATACCTTTAGGAGAAACTTATGAAGTTATTAAAGAATATGATGAATGGATTGAAATAATAGTAGATGAGTCTTTGACAGGTTTTGTATCTAAGGATTATGTAGATATTACGGTTGAATTTACAAAGGCTATTTCCGTAGAAGAAGAAAAGGCTAGAATAGAAGCAGAGGAAGAAGCTGAAAGAGCTATTATGGAGGCAATTCAGAAAGAAGAAGAAAGACAAGCCAGAGTAGCTAAAGAACAAGCTGATAAAAAAGCTTCACAAGAAAAAAAAGCAGAAGAAATCAAAAAAGTCGAAGAGGTTAAAAATACAGATACAATAAATAAAAACTCAGAAACCAGTAAATCAGAAACGAGTAAAATAGAAGAAACAAGCAAGGCAGAAGAACCTCAGGAAACTACAGTTTCTAACGAAACAAGCCAAACCACAGAGAATAAAAGTTCAGACTCATCATCAGAAGCTTCTGGAACTAGAGCAGAAATTGTTACCTTTGCAAAGAAATTCCTTGGTAATAAGTATGTTTATGGTGGTTCAAGCCTTACCAATGGAACAGATTGTTCAGGATTTACAATGTCAGTGTATTCACACTTTGGATATAACATTGGAAGAAGTTCCAGAGATCAGGCTCAATCTTCACAAGGTACAACAATCAGCCTTTCAAGTGTAAAACCAGGGGACTTAGTATTCTATTCAAGGAATGGAACTATAAATCATGTTGCTATGTACATAGGTGACGGCAAAGTAATCCACGCAAGTTCACCAAGGACAGGTATAACTATATCAAATATGTACTATAGACAGCCATGTAAGGCAAAAAGATTTATAAATGATTGATTAATTAAGGCACTTAGAAGTAGTTTTAAAACTTCTAAGTGTTTTTTTATTATAGGAAATTGCTCCCCCACAAAGATTTCTAAAAATACAAAGTGAAAACCCCACCTGGGGGAGCCATGTGGGGTTTTCGATGAGGGGAGTATAAATAATTAATAAGGGGTTATATAGTGTGTAATTGAAGTTAACCTCAACCACAACTTTATTATAATACATATCAAAGAAAATTGCAATAGTTTTTTTAAAAATTTTAAAACTTTTTTCAAATAATTTTTAAGACTTGAAAAATGGTCTTAAATCCTTATATCTAAAAGTAAAGTTAATAACTGAATTGCTAATAAATAAAAATTATGTAAAATATAGTTGAAAATACTAGCAAAAAGTAGAAAAAAATAATATAATGAAGGTGTATCAATTTTAACTGAAAAAAATAAGGAATTTGGTGATATATTTTGAAGATAAAAATGGATAAAGAAAATACACTAAAAAAGGTAAAGGGAGTCTTTAAAAAGAAGATAATTTTAGGAATTGTTACAGTGGGATTAATACTAGCCCTTGTACTACATACTAATTCTTTGCTTACTAAATCTAATAATAATGAACAGGAAGATCTAGGAAATCAACCTGAGGATACCATTGAATTTATAGAAGAAAATAATAATAAGGTTAGAGTAGAGGTTATTTCTGCAACAGAGAACACAGAGGTTAGTATAACTGAAGTCACCGAAGAGGGAACTACTGAACCTGAAACTGAAGAGGTAACACAAGAAACAACCGAGAAGGCTCCGGATATATTGAAACAAGGATTAGAGCACCCAATTGTTGCAACTCTTCAAGAAAGGTTAATGGAATTAGGATTTATGGACAATGATGAGCCGACTAATTATTTTGGAAATGTAACAATGCAGGCAGTACTGATTTTTCAAAGGCAAAATGGATTAGATCAAGATGGGCTTGTGGGAGCTAATACAATGGAAGCTATAATGTCAGAGGATGCAAAACATTATGCAGTTGCCAATGGAGTATCTGGTGATGATGTTCAAAGAATACAAGTAAGATTATACGAATTAGGATATTTACCTACTAAAGATATGATAACTGGTAAGTTTGGAGATGTAACAGAAGAAGCTGTGAAAAAATTGCAAACCGTTAATGGTATTGATATAGATGGAAAAGTTGGACAACAAACTATAAACTTAATGTATAGTGAAGAAATTAAACCAAACCTTCTATCTTTTGGTGAGAAGAATGATGTAGTTTTAGCTTGCCAAATAAGATTAAAAGAATTGGGTTATCTAACCACAACACCAGATGGTAATTATGGAAATGATACTTTGGTAGCAGTTAAGCAATTTCAATCCAGAAATGACCTTGTAGTGGACGGGTTCCTTGGACCTTCTACCCGTATATCTCTTGAAAGCAGTACAGCAGTTAGAAATTGTTTGATATTAGGTGAAAGCGGAGAAAGTGTAACTAGACTTCAAGAACTATTAAGTAAATATGGCTATTTATCAGAAAGTAATATTACAGGATATTTTGGTGAGATTACAGAACAAGCTGTAGAGAAATTTCAGGAAAATAACGGTCTAGTAGCAGATGGATCAGCAGGTATTCAAACAATGGAAACATTAACTGGTGAAAATGTAAAGAAAGCAAAGTCAGGACAATCATCACAATCAAGTGAGTCAAAGGGTGGTTCCTCCAACTCAAGCAGTGGTTCTTCCGGCTCAAATGGCTCAAAAAATTCTTCATCTGGAAGCAGCAATTCGTCAAAAAACTTAAGTGGCAGTGTAAGCTCATTATTATCAGTAGCTTCTTCAAAAATAGGAGCTTCATATGTATGGGGAACAAAGGGGCCGAATACATTTGACTGTTCAGGATTTGTTTATTGGTGTTTAAACAAAGTTGGAGTAAAACAAAGTTATATGACTTCCAGTGGATGGAGAAACGTTGGAAAGTACACAAAAGTTTCAAGTTTTTCCAATATTCGTGCGGGGGATATTGTAGTTGTAAAAGGTCATATGGGAATTGCAGCAGGAAATGGATATGTTATTGATGCATCATCTGGAAACGGAAGAGTAATAAAAAGGCAAATGTCGGACTGGTGGAAAAGAAATTTTGTAGTAGCATGGCGAATATTTTAATAATTTATAATTTAACTTTCCCAACTATTATTAAGTGAAATAGCTTTGGGAAAGTTATTTTCATATTACGATTAACAGTACTAACAAGGAGTAAATCAATGAAAAATAATACAAAAAACTAATATTTAGAGTTCACTTGACCTTTCAACATCTCCACAACAAGACTATCCTCCACAGGACGACTAAAATAATACCCCTGATACAAATCTGCCCCCATTTCTTGTAGTAGATTGCACTGATCCACATGTTCAATCCCCTCTGCAATAATTTCCAGATTAAGACTATGAGACATATCAATAATGGATTTACAAATAGCCTGTTTTCTGGCATCATTACAAATATCATCAATAAAAGATTTGTCAATTTTAACATAATCAATAGGTAAATTAACCAAGTAATTTAATGAAGAATATCCGGTACCAAAATCATCCAGTGCAACACCAATACCAAACTCCCTTAAGGCAGACAACTTTTGTATGTTAGAATCAATTGAATTAATCAACAAACTTTCGGTAATTTCAAGCAATAAATACTTAGAATCTAGTTTGGTATCTTTTAAAACATTAATAACAGTTTCAACAAAATCCTTTTGCATAAGCTGAATAGAAGAAACATTAACGGATAAAAATCCAAATTCAATGTTATCATCATACATTTGTTTAGCAAAAGTACAAGCTGTTTTTAAGGCATAATTACCTAGTTGTAATATTAATCCGCTAGACTCAGCAATAGGAATAAATTCTGTGGGACTAATAAATCCTAATTCCTTATTATTTAATCTCATTAAACATTCAAAAGATAAAATCTTATTGTTAAGAATAGATACTTCAGGCTGATAAACTAAAAAAATCTCCTTATATTCGATGCAATTTCTTAGTACATCTAAAATTTGATTATGTCGTATTAAAACATCATGCATGTCAGTACTATAAAATCTATAAGTGTTTTTACCAAGTTCTTTGGCTTTGTACATGGCTATATCAGCATTTTTGATTATTGTATTCATATTATTGGTTTCAGGTGTTATATGGCATAGTCCAATACTTGCTGTTACATAAATATGTACATTATTAATTATAAAGGGTTTTTCAAAAACCGAAAGAAGCTTTTGAACAGTTTGTTCAATTTCTGTTTCACTGCCGAACTTTAAAGTTAAAAATTCATCTCCTCCAACACTGGCAGTAACATGCCAATTAAAGTCCGAATCACATAGTATCATTGTAAACTCCTTAAGAAGCAAATCACCATAGTGATGGCCAAATACATCATTTACATATTTAAAATTATCTAAATCAATGTATAAAACGCTGCCATATACTTCTTTATTAATAAATTTATTAAGCTCTTCTTCAAAGCCTGTTCGATTAATAAGCCCTGTTGTTAGATTATGATAAGCCATATATTCAGTTTTTTCCTTTTCGGCTTGTAATAAAGTATAATTTTCATCAAGTTCTGTAATCATTATATTATAGCTTTCTGCCAGACTTCCAAATTCATTTTTGCTTTCTATTTTGCAAAAAACATATTCTTTGGCTTTAGCAGCTAAAAAGAATGATTCCTTTAACTTTAATATTGGAATAGTAAAGGATTTTGCAAGAAAAGTACCGGCTATTATGGATATAATTAAAGAAATTGTAGATGCTATTATTGAAACAACAAGGATAATATTGGAAGAAGAAAGGATCTCATCGTAATCTTGTTGTACAATAAGAAGCCAATTTAAGCCATTTAATAAATAATAAGAAATTATTTGGTTAGTATCCTTAGTTTGATGTAATGTTGTTACAAATTTTTGTTCATTATTAAAGTTACTATTTGATTTTATTTCTTTGATAGTATTAATATCTATTGTTTTTATATTATTTCTTGAAGGGTGGATTAAGGTGGAGTTATTACCATCTATTAAATAAGCTATTCCGGTATCTTCAAGACTTATATTATTAGTAAATTCATTAAAAAAATCAACAGAAACAAAAAGTATAAGTATTCCGGCACATTCTAACTGACCGGTTTCAATTACATGGCTTATGGGTATGATTTTTTTATTAGGGTTTAGGGACGTATTTAAAACATTGCCAATAATAGTGTTCTTAGAAGTTATGGTATCAATAAAGTAAGATTCATCTACAATGCTCATACCCATGTAATCTGAGGTAGAAGAAGCAATTACATCTCCTACCAAATCTACAACAACAGCATCCTCGTAAAATGTTGCAGACTTTACCCATTTTTCTAAAAACACATTTGTAGAATAAACATAATAATCAGAAGTGATAGTGGAATTGGTATTATTAATCCCTAGTTCATTATAAAAATCCACTAATTGAATTATATCATAATTTTTAGACATAAGTTCAATTTCTCTTTTTTGCACACTAAGAAATGAATCTAGCGATGAGCCATTGGAATACGCTAGATTAGCTAAACTTTCCTGTCTTGAGGCCTTAATGATGCTTACAGACAGCGAAACAGATATCAAACTAACCACAGTGATAGGAAGAGTGGCAAATAAAATAAGTGATAGAAGTAATGATTTTCTAAAACTCATTGGAAACACCCCCACAAAACAAATTTACATTTATATACTGTATTTATTATATACAATGATTACCAATATTGCAATTGCATATTTAATTATAATGAGAATCTTTGGAATTGCTGTTTTGAACTTCAACTAGTCCTTTTATTTGCTGGAGTGCATATTTTTGCAGGTTAGGATTCAGTTTTGAAAAAAGTTCAATTGCTTCTTCTAGTTCTTTGTTTGAAGCAATATCTTTTTTAAACATGTCACCAGAGCCACTATATAACCAATCATAATTAATATTAAAGACTCTGCATAAATGTTCTAAAAATACATGCTTTGGCTCCACTCTTTCATACTCAATATTACCAATAACATCCCTGCTGACACCTAATTCCCTACCGAATTCTGCCTGAGATAATTGTAATGTTTTGCGTATTGCCTTTATTCTTTCGGAAACCATGTTTACCACCTCCTAAAGATAGTATATAACACAAAAAACTAAGAGTCAACACTGAAAGACTATAAAATTAATGTTGACAACGCAATCTAAAAGTGCTACAATTCGCTTATAACGCAGTATAAAAATACGGAGGTGAGTTTATGACGCAAAAATCAGATATTAATGAATTAAAATATAAATTCTTAAAATTAAATTCAATTAATAGAGCTTATGCCCTTGCAATATTAAGAAGCTTACATTTTGCACAAGAAAATTCACAAACAGAAACGAATATAACCCAGGATAAAGATTTACAAAATATACAAAAGAAAGATATTTAAGTCATAATCACTTTACAATAAATGAGGTACTAAGAAAGGAACAAAAGTATGGTTATTAAGCCAATTGAAGCATTAAAAAATGAATACACTTCAATTTCATTATTAGCACATGAAGCTAAAGAGCCCATATACATTACTAAAAATGGTGAGGCAGATTTAGTTGTAATGAGTATTGAAAATTATGAAGCAAGAGAACGAATGCTTGAACTTAGGGTTAAGATAATACAAGCAGAGGAAGAACGTATAAAACAAGCTAAAACTTTAAGTATATCTGATGTGAAAAAGGAATTAGGGGAGAGAATTGATGAAATATAAAGTAAGAATTCTTCCAATAGCTTGTGAGAATTTAAAAAGAATTGAAGACTATTATTATGTTAAATATGGAAAAGAAATTGCTATAAAAAAAATTTATCAATTAATAAAATTTATTGAAAGATTGGAAGTATCTCCTGATTTTTCTACCAACATTGCAGATGCTTGGTTAAAAGATATGGGAATGCGTACATTAAATTCAGATAAATATTTAATAATTTTTAAAATTATTAACAACGAAATATACATATACCAAATTGTGGATAATGGTATTAAAAAATAAAAAGGGACTGATTACAAAAGATAATCAGCCCCTTTTTATTATAATAAATGAAATGCAATTATTAATCCGGAAAATACTATAGAAACCATAGAGGTAAGTTTAATTAATATATTAATTGAAGGACCGGAAGTGTCTTTAAAAGGATCACCTACGGTATCTCCAACGACAGCAGCCTTGTGGGCATCACTACCACGACCACCGTGATTTCCAGCTTCTACATATTTTTTAGCATTATCCCAAGCACCACCGGTGTTTGCCATCATTATAGCAAGAACGAAACCTGTTACAGTTGAACCTGCAAGGAATCCAACAACGCCATAGACACCAAGAATCAGTCCAGTTACAATTGGAACTGCAACAGCTAAAATAGTAGGCATTATCATTTCTTTCTGAGCGGATCTAGTACAAAGATCAACACATGATGCATAATCAGGTTCAGCTTTTCCTTCCATTAACCCTTTGATTTGCTTAAATTGTCTACGAACTTCGTAAACAATACTTTGTGCTGCACGACCAACAGCATTCATAGTAAGAGCAGCAAACAAAAATGGTACCATACCTCCAATAAATAAACCAATTAGTACAGGAGGATTTGTTACAGCTAATAACTCTTCATGAAATTCAAAGTTTGGATTTAATTTTACTTGGTCAATATAAGCAACAATTAATGCAAGAGCAGTAAGTGCAGCAGAACCAATAGCAAATCCTTTACCAGTTGCAGCAGTAGTATTACCTAAAGAATCAAGGGCATCTGTACGTTCACGAACGATTGGAGGGCATCCTGCCATTTGTGCAATACCTCCGGCATTATCAGCTATTGGCCCATATGCATCAGTTGCAAGAGTAATACCAAGAGTTGATAACATTCCTACTGCGGAAATACCAACACCATAAAGACCTAATTCAAAATCAGCAGCACCACCACATGCAAAGAAACTAATAAGTACAGAAATACCAACAGTTATAACTGGTATAGCAGTTGAAAACATACCTAGTGCTAAGCCTGAAATAATTATTGTTGCAGGTCCTGTAAGGGCAGTCTCTGATAACTTTTGGGTAGGTTTATATGAATCTGATGTAAAATATTCAGTTACGGTTCCTATTATAACACCTGCAACTAACCCTGATAAGATAGCAACATAAACGCCCATATGCTCTGAACCAAGTATAAAATAAACTACAGGAGCAGATATTAGTGCAATTATTCCTGCGGATGTAAAAGTACCAATACGAAGTGCAGATAATAAGGCTTTTTGACTGATATTTTCTTTTGTACGCACAAAGAATGTTCCTATAATCGAAGCTAAAGTTCCACTAGCTGCTATAATCATAGGAATAACAGCACCTTCAAAACTAAGTCCGGCAGCTACGGCTAAAGATATTGTAGCAACTATTGAACCAACGTAAGATTCATAAAGGTCAGCACCCATACCTGCAACGTCACCGACATTATCACCAACATTATCAGCAATAACAGCAGGGTTTCTAGGATCATCTTCAGGAATACCTGCTTCTACCTTACCAACAAGATCAGCACCAACGTCTGCTGCTTTAGTAAAGATTCCACCGCCAACACGGGCAAATAATGCCATTGAAGAAGCACCCATACCAAAGGTAAGCATAGCAGATGAAATTGCCTGAATTTGCTCATTACCGGTAATATTTGTATAGAAAACATATTTTAATAACATATACCAAATAGATAAATCTAAAAGACCAAGTCCAACAACAACAAATCCCATAACTGAACCAGCTGAAAAGGCTACTCTAAGCCCTTTATTCAAACTAAGAGATGACGCATGGGCAGTACGTGAATTAGCCAAGGTAGCTATTTTCATGCCAATAAATCCTGCTAAACCGGAAAAAAAACCTCCTGTAATAAAAGCAAATGGCACGAATGGAGTTAAAAGTTTAAACATTGCCATAATTCCAAGAACAATAAACATTGCACCAAAAAAGTAAGCTACACCAGTATATTGGCGTTTTAGATATGCTCCGGCTCCTTTTCTGATAGATAAAGAAATCTTTTTCATCTTTTCAGATCCTTCGTCTGAATTAATGACTCTGCGTGCCATAACATATGCAAATATTAAAGATATTACGGCACCTATAGGGGTTAGGAAAAATAAAAATTCTGTCATAGTTATCCTCCTTATTTAAAATTATTTGTAAATACATTATAACATATTTAATAAAAAAAAAGAATATGATTATTAAAAATAAATAAAAAAATAATATAATTTTGATAAAAATTCTCTTTTTATGGCAAACTTTTTATTTTATATTGAAAAGTAGCATTAATTATGATATTATTGTGAAAAAGAAATGGGAAATCTGTACTAGTACACCATTTTGCATAAGAAATTACAAAACGGGGTACTAGGTATATAGAAAGGAATTAACAATGATATCAAAAGTGTCAAAAAGAGCGATTATTTCATTTTGTGCATCTATTTTATTATGTTCTTTATTTATAGTTATAACAATAATAAATAGAAGTAATATTGAGAAAGTTACAATGGAACAATTAATGACAGAAAAAAGTATTAAAGTTACGGAAGTTATTTCAAAACTATTATATAAAACTCAGATTCTTGCTGCATTGGCAATTCAAACTAATGGAGAGATTAATAATTTTGAACAGGTTGCAGCTACTATAGTTGATGATCCATCAATTCTAAATGTACTAATTGCACCAAATGGTATTGTAAAGTATGTATACCCTATAGCTGGAAATGAGCAAGTTTTGGGGCTTGATTTTTACTCTGAAGGTGCAGGCAATAAGGAGGCATTGCTTGCAAAAGAAAAAGGACAGTTAGTATTTGGAGGACCTTTTGATTTGGTTCAGGGAGGGCGTGCATTAGTAGGCCGTTCACCGGTTTACATCGATGATTCTAATGGAATCAGACAGTTTTGGGGAATCGTTTCAGTTACATTAAAATACCCCCAAGTGTTAGATGGTGCGGGGCTAAGCATTCTGGAAACGCAAGGGTATGTTTATGAAATATGGCGTATGAACCCTGATACTAATGAAAAGCAGATAATAGCAAAAAGTCAAAATGCAAGAGAAAAGGGTATGAGATATATTCAAAAACATATTCCAATATTAAATGCAGACTGGTATTTTTGTATAGCTCCGGTACATGAATGGTATCAATATATAGAAACATGGATTTTATCGGTTATAGGATTAATTATGAGCCTTTTAATTGGGTTTATAGTTCAAAATAATCAAGAGTTAAAGAATGTAAAAACAGAGTTAGAAATTATGGTGCATTTAGATCATCTTACAGGTTTAATAAACAGAAAAGGATTATTTTTAGAAGTAAATAATTTAATTTCCAAAAACAAAAAATTTTGGCTACATTATATTGATATTGACCAATTTAAAAGGATAAATGATACTTATGGTCATAGCATTGGTGATTTATTTTTAATTCAATTTAAAGATGTAGTTTTAAAACATATAACAAATAATCACATATTTGGAAGAATTGGCGGAGATGAGTTTGTATTAATCCATATTGTTAATGATTTACATGATGTGGACGAGGATGCTATATGGCAAAAAATTGAGGAGGACTTAGCAGAACCTGTTTATGTTACAGATTTTAGCAAGGTTTTGTTAACTTTTAGTAGGGGGTGTGCTAGGTATCCGAAGGATGGGTATAGTATTGATGAACTGATTGTAAGTGCAGACAGGAAGATGTATCAGCATAAAAAAGAGAAAAAAATAATTAATAGAATTTAACACTACTAAAAAAGTCCCTTCTTGGTAAATTAATTTACCGAAAAGGGACTTTTTAACATAGAAATCAAAGAACTAATGGGTGACATTTTATAGTTATTTGATTTAGAGTTTTTCTAGTTTGTCCATTTTTTTAAATTCTTTATAAGTTAGTAAAATAGCAAGAATACCAGAAACACTATCTGATATTGGACCTGCAAACATTACACCGTCAATGCCCCATATTAATGGAAGAATAAGAATTAATGGAAGCAAAAATATTATTTGTCTGGTGAGAGATAGGATAATACCCATTTTTGCTTTCCCTATTGATGTAAAGAAGTTTGCCGAAACAGGTTGGATTCCATTTAAAAAAGTAAAAAATAAAAATATTTTGAAATACTTTATTGCAAATTCAAAGTAATCATCGCTTCCTTCTCCAAAAATACTGACAATTTGTTTTGGGAAGATTTGAAATATTATGAAAAATACGATTGATATAATGGTTGCAGCACCTATTGCTAATATCATGCTTTCTTTAACTCTTTTGTAATTTTTAGCACCGTAGTTAAAACCGCATATTGGCTGACAGCCTTGTGCTATTCCTATAACGAAGGATAGTAATATTATATTTACTTTTGAGATTACACCAACACATGCTAAAGGTATATCGCTACCATAGTGAGACAGATTACCGTAATAAGTAAGGGTGTTATTCATACATACTTGAACCACCATCATTGCAAGTTGATTGAAACAAGCAGCAGCACCTAGAGATACTATTATCAGGGAATACTTCACTTTAGGAGTAAAATGCTTTGCCTCCAATTTAATTGTCTTACATTTGGTTAAGCCGTAAACGGTAATTATGCAAGAAATTACTTGTCCTATTACTGTTGCCCATGCGGCACCAGCTATGCCCATATTAAGACCAAATATAAAGATAGGATTTAATATTGTGTTGATTATTGCACCCACTAACATGCATATCATTGAGAATAAAGGTCTGCCGTCAGAACGTATTATATGGCTGACGCCTGTTGAGAGTATTACGAAGGGCATTCCTAAGGTGGTAATTTGGGTGTAGGTAAGGGCATAAGGTAAAACCTGCTCGGTAGCACCAAAAGCTAATATTAAAGGTTTTAAAAAGAGTAGCACAAATGCACAAAGAAGTACTCCAGATATGGTTAATAGTGATATGCTAGTACCAGCTATGCTACTAGCTCTTTTTTTATCCCCTGCTCCAAGTGATAAGTTTATGTTGGAAGCACTGCCGATGCCGATTAGTAGTGCAACTGATGTACACAAAGTAGTTAGGGGAAATGCTACATTAGTTGCGGCATTACCTAACATACCGACACCTTGTCCTATAAATATTTGATCAACAATATTATATAAAGCATTTACCATAAAACTTATGGTAGCAGGTATTGAAAATTTTAGCATTAGAGTACTGATTTTTTCTGTTGCTAAGGGGTTTTGAGAAACATAATTTTTTTCCATAGTATACCTCGATTCTTTAAAACATATAAATATTAATTTATCATAAAATATCGATAAATGCAAATTAAAAATTTTGATTTATAATACAAAAAGAACTGTCAAAAATGAAATCTACTATAATATGCCAGATGATATTAAAAAGCATCTCGTATATTATAGTAAAAAACATTCTGTGACAGCCTCAATTATCATAATTTTGCATGTTTTTTAATTTGACGACCGATCTTTTCCAATAAAATTTCAGTTTCTATTGGCTTGCGTATAAAATCATTTACGCCCATTTCAATTGCTTTGGTTAAATATTCTTTTGTAGCATTACCTGTTAGGAAAATAATTGGAGTATGTTTGTGCTTAGGCATAGCCCTTATATGTTCCATTAGTTTAAAACCATCCATTCCAGGCATTTCAATATCAAGAAGTATTAAGTCAGGCACTTGATTATTAAGATATTTCATGGCAGCTTCATAGCTTATAGCACCAAATACATTGTATTGATCTTTTAAGACACCTTTTATTGTAGTTAAGACACCTGCTAAATCATCAACCGCAAGTATTTTAAGCTTTTGGGTGTCATTTTCAACGTTATTAGATACTCCAAGAGTGTCTAATAATGCAATAACCTCAGCAGTAGAAGAGTCCATGCTGTCTTCTAATAAAAGTTTTAACATTTCATAAATGTATCTTAAGGTTCCGTCAATTTTGGGACCATAAGTAAATGTGGTTAATTTATATACTAAATCTATGGCTTCTTGAAATTCGTAATTATAAACACGAAGACGAAGTGCTTCAACATCATCAAATTTTAAATTGCTTTTAATAGTAGAGTGTGTTTTCAATTCCTTTATGGGAACCACGTTCTCTTTGCTTTCAGTAGATTCATGCATTACGCAATGATTAAGAGAAAGGATAAGTTGGTTTGTATGGTCGATTAAGTTGTTAAATAAAACGACTCCTTTGTCACAATCATTGGATTTTATAGTTGAAATTAAAAGGTCACATTCCTCCTCTAATATATCTGATGCAATTTTAACAAAAGCACCTTTTAATAACTCGAGCGAATGTACTCCCTTATTAATGTTTTGTTTTATCTCATTCCAGTTAAGTTCTTTAAGAAATACAGGAATTTCTATTAAAAAATTATTAAGTTCCTTATAATATTGTTGCCTTATTCCATTATATTTTTTTACGCCTTGTTTAAAGTCAATTTCTCTAATATTTAAAAGCATATATCCATAATAGTTTTTCATGTGCTTTTTTTCTCCTATTCAATTTTTATAGATTTAAGAAGTGACTCTGCAATATCATACTCCATAGTTTCAAATGACTCATATATTTGTCTTAATAAATTGTCAATTTCTGTATCATAGGTATATTCCATAAGACTTTCTATATGTTCCATTGCACTATCCATATCATAGCTTTCCACTTCAGAAATAATAACTGTAATAACTTGCATAAAATCGTCCATATTTCCCTTTTGAAGATTGGATGTATCAGATTCATCATCAAATATAGCACTTAACCTTTCACCAAGGTTAATATAGCCCTCTAAAAACTCATAAAGGTGTATCTTACAAAATTCAATATTACCTTTTTTAGATTCCAATTCCATTGCAAGTGCTTTTTCGGATAAACTTTCCATACCCATAGTAGCAAGATAACCTTTGGCCCCATGGATTTCTATAGCATAATTAGGCATATCCTGATTGGATAAGAAACTTTCTAATTTATCTTTTGTCACCAGATATTGTCTGGTAAATAATTTTAAAGTCTGTTCATATGTATCTTGAAGATTACCAATTCTTGAAAGACCGCTTAAGACGTCAAGACCTTCAATTAAAGAGGCTTCTTTTAGTTTATCGGATAAGACTATCTCATCGTTGCTATTCTCAAGGGCAATTACTTTCTCAACAGGAATTATTTTTTCATCTGGAAGCCAGTGATAGATAATTTCGGTAAGTTGGTTCTTATTAATTGGCTTTGATAAGAAATCATTAAAAGATTCCTTTAAAAACATTTCTTTAGCACCAGCCAGTGCATTTGCAGTTAGTGCAATAATAATCAGATCATTATACTTACCTCCTAAAGCTCTGATATTCTTAGTTGTTTCAATACCGTCCATTTCTGGCATCATATGATCCATAAAAACTATATCATAATCACATTGCTGAACCATATCAATTGCTTCGAAACCACTTAGTGCAGTATCACATTTTATAGAGAAAAAGCTTAAAAGACCAGATGCTACTGTTAAATTCATTTTATTATCATCAACAACAAGGATCTTGGCGTCAGGAGAGTTAAAGTTCATGATCTCATCACTTTTTTGTACCAATTTACTTTCATCGCCATAAGATAGAGGTAATTTTATTGTAAATGTAGTACCGTCTCCATAAACAGAAGACACTTCAATTGTACCATCCATCATTTCAATTAAACTTTTAGTTATTACCAAACCAAGGCCAGTTCCCATTTTGGTACGGTTTAATTCCTTATCAAACTGTTCAAAAGGTGTAAACATCTTTTTTAAATCATCTGGTTTAATACCAATACCAGTATCAGAAATATTTAAATAGAGAGTATCACTTTCTATAATGATTTGTAGTTTGACATGACCACTTTGTGTAAATTTAATAGAGTTGCCAAGAATATTAATTAATATTTGTCTTAGTCGTGTATCGTCACCATATAGACATGTTGGTATATTGTCAGGTTTTTCTAGTATGAATCGTAATCCTTTTTCTTTAGATAAAAAGGTAACAAAGGAATAAATATTATCAATTAGTAAAGGAAAACTATAATCATGAGGGATGATGCTTAATTTTCCTGAATCTATCTTGGATAAATCAAGAATGTTATTAATAATGCCAAGTAGAGATGTAGCGGCAGTTTTTATGTCATTACCAAATCTAAACTGATCTTCGGTTAAGTCGCTCATTAAAAGAATATCAGACATACCTATAATAACATTCATAGGAGTACGGATTTCATGGGACATATTGGCAAGGAACTCTGATTTGGCATCATGTGCACGAATAGCTGATTCTTTTGCTTGTTCAGCCTGATTGGTCATATCTTCAAGTAATTGTTCTTTTGAATATTGTTTTCTCTTAAAATATTGAATATTATAATTAAAGAATCCACAGACTACTATAATTGCTGTGAAGTAAATAAGTCCTTCTATTACAATGAAAAAATCAATATCTATAAGAAAGATAGCAGATAAAATTAAATAAGCAACATATGAAAAGATGGCAATTAGCAAGTTGTAAATAAATCGATTAGGTAACAGAAATAAAATACAAGAAATCAACATCATTGCCATAGTCTGTTCTAGAAAATATTCACAATCCACATAACCTTCCTGATAAACAGTGTAATAGTATGCACATATAGTTACAGCTAAAAAAAGGCTAAACCACTTGTAAATGGAATCAACTTTTTTAATCTTAGGAATAGAGAAATATAGAGCTACTGAAAAAAGAATTACTATAATTCTTCCAATAAGAGAGCCTAAGACATATTGAATATTGTAAGAGTAATAAAAAAGGTCATACAAAAACAAAACACTAAAAAAAGAAGTGGTTCCTATTAGTGATTTGCGAATACTTGATTGAGGGGGCTTATTTAAATATATGTAATCATTTTCCACCTGTGGGTTTTGAAACTCACCAAATTTATTCAATTGATAGTCACTTGAATTTAAATTAATAATTTTATTCATAATAATATAAAACTCCCAATTAAAAATTAATCAGCGTCATATTGACATAATAAACGTTTTAACGGCTGAATATAGCCATTATATCATAGGATGAAGAATATGTAAATCTGAAAATGGAAGATAGATTATAAACCACAATAGAGGAAACTGAAATATATTACAGTTTCCTCTAGTTTTTTAGTTACCTCATATAATTTCCAATGTTTCTTTAATCCATAGGAACATTATTAATTATTAGACTACGCTCAAATTCTTTTTTTTCTGTGTTTTTAAATACAGGCATTTTATTTTTTTCAAGGAAATTAACAAGTTCATATAAATTAATCCAAATCTGATTAGAGCCTTCCTTTTGAGATTCATCAAAAATAATTTGCACACCAAAATGTAGATGAGGGATACTTATGTTATTGGTGTTTTCAGTTTTACTGTATCCGGTCATGCCAAGATAGCCAATAACATCTCCAGATTGAACCAAATCGCCTTCTTTTAAGCCTGACTGGAAAGGATGATCTTTTCTAAGGTGGGCATAATAATAATACCTTTTTTGATCTAAACTTCTTACTCCTATTCTCCAGCCACCATATTGATTCCAACCTAAAGCTTCAACGTAACCATCTTCGACAGCAATTATTGGAGTGCCAACGCTTCCCATAAGATCGTTTCCTAAGTGATTTCTTTTGTAGCCATAGGATCTTGATACTCCGAAGTCATCGTAGTGAGAATAGTAGTAACCTTTGGCAATTGGAGAAAATACTTTTAGGCCATATTTCTTAGTGCAGGTTGCATCTGGTGAACTATCAGGGCACTCCTCATATACTTCAAATTCGCCAACAAAAGAACCTAGAATTGAATTGTAGATTTCATAGTAATAACTGTAAAGTTTCATATCCTTGGTTATTTCGGACATCTTTTCGCCATTTTTAAGGCGTATAGCAACCTTATCAATGTCGTTTGATTTTCTGCCAGATTTAAATGTGCCCCAGTTTTTGGCGGCAGAATAAGCAATAAGCTCGATCCAGTCAAGATGAATATCTTCATTAAATGTAGTAATATCATAGTTAAACGCTTGCGATAATACTTCTAAGGGTACATTAAACTCTAGCCATTTTATGTAATCCTGATTACTAGAATCTTCAGGCAAGTCACTTCCTTTTTTTAATGAAGAATCAGGATCATTTAATATATTAGAATTGTTGAAAATATTTACTGCCAGATTTTTCTCAAAGCTTAATAAAGACAAAAATGCAAAACAGACAAAAATAAAAGTAAAATTAAAAATATGTTTTATTGGAAGCTTGTTGTAAATATAATAGAATTTTTTCATTTTAAATCACCCATTTCAATATATGTAACCCACTAAATTAATATACAAAAATATTACGAGATAATATAATATTGACAAATTTATAATTACATGTTACTCTTTAAATAGGATAATTCTTAATTAAGATGTTATATTTGTAAGCAGGTATTGACCTGTTTTTTTTATTCGAAAGGCACTAAAGTTGATATATATGAACTCATATAAAACAGTTAATGAG
>JAVBPB010000128.1:0-11373 GCA_031549965.1 Mobilisporobacter sp.
GTATCATTTTTTAAAAAAAGCTGATAAAATATAGAATGTTACATATTACCATATAAGGAGAAATTTATGAAAATTTTATTCATATCACTTGGCTGTGACAAAAATCTAGTAGACAGCGAAGTAATGCTTGGCCTCATAAAAGAAAAAGGTTATCATATTACTGATGACGAAATTAGTGCAGATATAATAGTTATTAATACATGTTGCTTTATACATGATGCAAAAGAAGAAAGTATAACAACCATTTTAGAAATGGCAGAATATAAAAAAGAGGGTAATTTAAAAGCTTTGATTGTAACTGGTTGCCTAGCAGAAAGGTATAGAGAAGAAATCCAAAATGAAATTGAAGAAGTTGATGCAATTATTGGAACAACCAGTTATGGAGAAATAATTAAAACAATAGAAAGTGTACTTTCCGGCAATAAAGTGCAAAATTTTAAAGACATTAACTATTTACCAAATATAGATGCCAAAAGAATAATAACCACAGGTGGATATTCATCTTACTTAAAAATTGCAGAAGGCTGCGATAAACATTGTACTTATTGTATAATTCCTAAGGTTAGGGGAAATTATAGAAGTGTACCATTAGAAAGATTAATTAATGAAGCAAAATACCTTGCAGAAAATGGTATAAAAGAATTAGTATTAGTAGCACAAGAAGTAACTTTATATGGAAAAGATATATATGGAGAAAAAAGTTTACATAAGTTACTTAAGGAACTGTGTAAAATTAATGGCTTAGAATGGATTCGGTTACTTTATTGTTATCCCGAAGAAATTTATGATGAATTAATACTGACAATAAAAGAAGAAACTAAAATATGCAAATATATTGATATGCCCATTCAGCATATATCTAATGATATCCTAAAAAAGATGGGAAGAAGAACTAATAAGGATGAACTTATTAAAACTATTGAAAAACTTAGAAAACAAATTCCTAACATCGTTATTAGAACAACTCTTATTACAGGATTTCCATCAGAAACAGATATTCACCATAAAGAATTAATTGATTTTATTTCGGAATTTAAATTTAACAGATTAGGCGTATTTACCTATTCCCCAGAGGAAGATACCAGAGCAGCCGTTATGCCAGATCAAATTGAAGAAAAAGTAAAAGAAAAAAGAAAAGAAGAAATTATGATACTACAAAAGGATATTGCTTTAGAGTATTCAAAATCAATGGTTGGTAAAAAATTTAAGGTTATGATTGAAGGAAGAATTACTGACGATGATTTAGCTGAGGATAATGATGTATATGTTTATATTGGCAGAACATATATGGATGCTCCAAATGTAGATGGTTATATTTTTGTGGATTCTGACAGAGAAATAATTTCAGGTGAGTTTATCGACGTTTTGGTAACAGATTTTGACGAATATGATTTGATTGGAGAGATTGTAGATGAATTTGCCTAATAGAATTACAATATTCAGAGTTATACTTATACCTTTTTTTGTATTCTTTATGTTAAGTACTCAAATATCAGGAAGTAGATATATTGCTCTTGCTATTTTTATTGTTGCAAGTCTTACTGATTTGTTAGATGGATATATTGCAAGGAAATACAATTTAGTTACAAACTTTGGGAAATTCATGGATCCTCTTGCAGATAAACTTCTTGTGTGTGCAGCACTAATATGCCTTGTAGAAACCAAAAATATTTATTCTTGGATTGTAGTTATAATCATAAGCAGGGAGTTTATAATAAGTGGTTTTAGATTAATTGCTGCTAATGATGGAATTGTAATAGCAGCAAGCTATTGGGGCAAGTTTAAAACAGTAGCTCAAATGCTAATGATTGTATTTTTAGTTGCAGATTTTAATTACTTTATATTTAATTATTTAGAACAAATCTTAATTTATTTATCACTTATTTTAACAGTTGTGTCATTAATTGATTATATATTTAAAAATAAAAATGTACTTAAAGATGGAGGTAAATAATGGTCGTAGAATTAATTTCGGTGGGAACAGAAATTTTATTAGGAAATATAGTTAATACAAATGCAAATTATTTGTCTTGTAAATGTGCTGAGCTTGGTTTGTCACTTTTTTATGAAGTTTCCGTAGGAGATAATGAAGAAAGGCTTGAAAACACAATAAAAACAGCTCTTTCACGCTCAGACGTCATAATACTTACAGGAGGACTTGGTCCAACAAAGGATGATTTAACAAAAGAAGTTACTGCAAAAGCACTAGGGCGAAAATTAGTATTTGATGAACATAGTAAGGAACGAATAATACAGCATTTTAACAAAAATAAATATAACAATATTACTGAAAATAATTGGAAGCAGGCAGATATTATTGAGGGAGCTATAGTTGTTGACAATGACAATGGAACTGCACCAGGTATAATAGTAGAAACAGAAGATAATAAAAGGATTATCTTATTACCAGGGCCACCTAATGAAATGATCCCAATGTTTGAAGAAAAGATTATTCCATATTTTAAGAAATTAACAAATACTGTTATTTATTCTCAGGTTGTAAAAATATGCGGATTGGGGGAAAGCTATGTAGAAACTGAAATTTCTGATATGATTGATTCTCAGTCTAATCCTACTATTGCTCCATATGCAAAAACAGGAGAAGTTCATTTAAGAATTACAGCAAGTGCAGAAAATGAGAATGAAGCTAAAAAACTAATTAAACCTGTAGTTAAAGAATTAAAATCAAGATTTAAAGAAAATATATATACAACTGATATGGATAAAAATCTTGAAGATGTAGTTGTAGAGTTATTAACAAAAAAAGGTCTAACTTTAACTACAGCTGAATCATGCACAGGAGGATTATTTACTGGAAGAATAGTAAACAGTCCTGGAGCCTCAGAGGTTTTAAAAGAAGGTTTTATAACTTACTCAAATAAGGCAAAAAGAAAACATTTAGATGTTAAAAAGAGTACCTTGAAAGAATTTGGTGCAGTTAGCGAACAGGCGGCTAAAGAAATGGCTAAAGGAGCTGCTGTATTAACAGATTCAGATGTTTCAATTGCAATTACAGGAATTGCTGGGCCAGATGGAGGAAGTGAGGATAAGCCTGTTGGATTAGTATATGTTGCATGTTATGCTAATGAAAAAGTTACAGTTAAAGAATTCAAATTTTCAGGTCATAGACAAAAGATAAGAGAATATACTGTTGTTAGAGCCTTAGACTTACTTAGAAGGTGCATACTTAACAATTACAAATAGTTTTAAGGGAGGGTAATATGATAAGAATAAGAAGAACGATTTTATTATTCTCGGTTATTATTGCCAGTACTTTTGTACTGTATGGGTGTAATAAGAATAATAAAGAAGAGGAAACAACTACATCAAATGAAATAACAACAGAAACCACTATAGAAACAACCTCAGAAGAGGTAAAAGAAATGACTACCAATACAACAGAGGAAATAATCACTGAGCAAACAATAGAAAGCAGTTCAGAGGAAGAAACAACAGAAGTAAAAAATAATAAAATTAAATTACATTCATTAAATAAAGACAGCTATGAAACAGAAGAAAAAAATGCAGATATAGAAATTGATATAGCATTAACTCCTCAGTTTTTGGTGGATAAGGTAATAAATGATATTGCTGAATCGGGTATTATTGTAAAAATAGATTACGTAAAAACAGAGGACAGAACTATAATTGTAAGCTTTAAAAATGATACAGCAAATGTTGGTTCTGGTGTAGAGATATCTATACTTGACAGCATAGCTAAAACTTTACTTGATAATTTGCCAATTTATGATAGTGTAGTTTATAGAAATGAAGATGAGGCTTATGAAAGTGGACACATTGAACTAGGAATAGATGAGCCTTATTTATCAAGATAAGTAGCAATACATTTTTTTCCAAAAAATATAAAAGTAATGGAAAAAAAGCTTTTCATATGTTATGATTATATGATATAATACAATTACTTAACAATATGTATACATGAAGAGGTATATATGAGCAGACAAAATGATTTGTTGAAAAGGATTAGGGATAAGTATAATGATTTAAGTAAGGGACAAAAGCTTTTAGCAAATTATATCACGTTAAATTATGAAAAGGCAGTTTTCTTAACTGCTTCAAAACTGGGTAATGTTGTAGGAGTTAGCGAATCTACAGTTGTAAGATTTGCAGTAATACTTGGTTATGACGGATATCCTAAATTTCAAAAGGCATTGGAAGAATTAGTTAAAAACAAGCTTAACACAATTCAAAGAATGGAAGTTGCTTCTGAAAGAATTGATAAAAGTCATGTATTAAAAACCGTTTTGCAAGCAGATGCTGAAAAAATCAAAATGACATTGGAAGATATAGATGAACAAGCTTTTGAAATGGCTGTAGACAGAATTTTATCTGCTAAAAAAATTTATATTATGGGTGCAAGAAGTAGTGCATTATTAGCAAGCTTTTTATACTATTATTTTAATATTATTTTTGAAAATGTAAAACTAATTAATACAAATAGTGTTAGTGAATCCTTTGAGCAGTTATATAGGATAAATGATGATGATCTTATGATTGGAATAAGTTTTCCAAGATATTCTCAAATTACATTAAAATCAATGGATTTTGCAAAAAGCAGAGGCGTTAGTTTAATAGCTTTAACAGACAGCTATGATTCTCCTATGGCAGTGTATTCTGATTGTAATTTAATTGCAAAAAGTGATATGGCTTCAATAGTTGATTCACTTACTGCACCTCTTAGTGTAATTAATGCTCTTATTGTGGCTATTTGTATAAAAAAACAGGAAGAAGTAATTCATACGTTTAAATCTCTGGAAGAAATATGGTCAATGTATCAAATATATGAAAGCAGTGATAGTGATAAATAACTCAATTTAAGAAATTAGGTGAAGATATGAGTAAAGTACTCATAGTTGGGGGCGGAGCTGCCGGTATGTTTTGTGCTGTCATAGCAGCAGGAAATGGACATGAAGTACTATTATTTGAAAAGAATGAAAAACTTGGTAAAAAACTTTATATTACAGGCAAAGGCAGATGCAATTTAACAAATGCATGTGATATGGAAGAATTATTTAATAGTATAATTACAAATAAAAAGTTTTTATTTAGTGCATTTAATAAATTTAATAATTATGATACTATTGATCTATTTAATAAATTAGGATTAAAAACAAAGATTGAAAGAGGAAACAGGGTTTTTCCTGAATCGGATAAGTCATCAGATGTTATATCAGTTTTATTAAATGAAATAAAGAGACTTGGTGTAGTTATTAATTACAATAGTGAAGTTGAAAGTATTATTGCAAGTGATAATGTATGCAAAGGAATAATTTTAAAAAATAAGCAGAAGATATTTTCAGATTATGTAATAGTTGCAACGGGAGGTTTATCATATAAATCTACGGGTTCAACAGGTGATGGTTATAAATTTGCAAAAGATTTAGGACACAATATAACTGAGCTTTATCCTGCATTAGTGCCATTTAACATAAAAGAAGGTTTGGTAAAGGATTTACAAGGTTTATCCCTACGTAATGTAAAAATTACTGTTACTTCAGATAATAAAGAGATTTTTAGTGATTTTGGAGAATTATTATTTACCCATTTTGGTGTAAGTGGCCCAACTATTCTAAGTGCAAGCAGTTTTATTATTCCTTATTTAAAAAATAAGAATTTAATACTTAGTATAGATTTAAAACCAGCTTTGACACAAGAACAATTAGATGCTAGAATAATAAGAGATTTTGAAAATTATAAAAATAAGCAATTTAAAAATGCACTGGATGATTTATTTCCAAGTAAACTTATACCAGTAATTATTCAGTTAAGTGGAATTAATCCGGATAAAAAGGTAAATGTTATTACTAAAGAGGAACGCTTAAAACTGGTTGATGTTACTAAGAATTTTAGACTTAATATTCTTTCCCTAAGAGATTATAACGAAGCAGTTATAACAAGGGGAGGAATTTTGGTAAAAGAAATTAATCCACAAACAATGGAATCCAAACTTGTGAAGAATATATTCTTCATAGGCGAAGTGTTAGATATAGATGGACTGACTGGTGGTTTTAATTTACAAATAGCGTGGTCTAGTGCTTATATGGCTGCTATATCAATTTCTTAGTTTGGCAGCACTATTACAAGAAAAAATCTTTTAATAAAGGAGTACCAAAAGATGAATTTTAACATTGCAATTGATGGTCCGGCAGGTGCCGGCAAAAGCACAATCGCAAAAAGTGTAGCAAAAAAATTAAATTATATATATGTGGATACAGGAGCCATGTATCGGGCATTTGGCTTATACTTTATAAGAAACAATATAAAAGCGGATGATATTCACTTAATAGAAGATGCTTGCAATAAGGTTGATATTACAATTAAATACGAAAATGAGATTCAACAAGTATTTTTAAATAATGAAAATGTAACTGATTTAATCAGAACTAAAGAGGCTGGAAATATGGCTTCAGAAATATCGGTTCATTTGGTAGTAAGAAAAAAATTGGTTGCTTTACAAAGAAAGCTTTCTAAAACCTCTGATGTTGTAATGGATGGAAGGGATATTGGAACCGATGTGCTCCCTGATGCCTTTATTAAAATATATTTGACAGCCAGTTCTATAGTCAGAGCAAAAAGAAGAATGCTTGAGAATTTAGAAAAAGGAATACAGCTTACATTAGAAGAAATTGAAAAGGATATAATTGAAAGAGATAACAGAGATATGTCAAGAGAAAACTCTCCTTTAAAAAAAGCAGAAGATGCTATTTTAATAGATAGTTCGGATATGACAATTGGAGAAGTAATTGAAAAAATTATCCAAATATATAATAATGCAAGGAAGGATTTACCTTGAATATAAAATTAGCTAAATCAGCAGGTTTTTGCTTTGGAGTAAAACGAGCTGTGGAAACGGTTTACAAAGAAATTAATAAAGGTGATACAGTTTATACCTTTGGGCCAATTATTCATAATGAAGAGGTGGTAAAAGATTTTGAGAAAAAAGGTGTAGTTGTAATAAATTCCCTAGATGAATTATCTGACATAAAAAAGGGAACCATGATTATTCGGTCTCATGGTGTTTCAAAAGAGGTATACGACAAGTTAAAGCTTCATAATTTTAATATAGTGGATGCAACTTGCCCTTTTGTAATTAAAATTCACAAAATAGTTAAGGAAAACTGTGAAAATGGCCGAAATATAATAGTAATAGGTAATAATAACCATCCAGAAGTGGAAGGTATTAAAGGATGGTGCAGTAAAGAGGTTTTTGTTGTTGAAAATGCAACTGAAGCCGAACAAATTAAGTTTTCTAAAGGCGAAAAAGTGTGTATAGTATCTCAAACGACATTTAACTACAAGAAATTTCAAGAATTAGTTGAAATTATTCTAAAAAAAGGTTATGATGTAATTGTCATTAATACTATATGTAATGCTACCGAGGAGCGTCAGACAGAAGCTAAGGAAATAGCAGGTGAAGTCGATGCTATGATAGTTATTGGGAGCAAACATAGTTCTAACACACAAAAGCTTTATGAAATATGTAAAAAAGAATGTGAAGATACTTACTATATACAGACACTTAATGATTTGGAACTAATTCAATTAGGATCCATTAGTAGCGTAGGTATTACCGCAGGGGCATCGACCCCAAACAATATTATTGAGGAGGTTCATACCACTATGTCAGAAATGAATGAATTTGAACAATTATTGGAGGCATCATTAAAGTCAATACACAATGGAGAGGTAATAGACGGTACTGTTATCGGTGTAAAAGAAGATGAGATTATCTTAAATATAGGGTACAAGTCAGACGGTATTGTAACTAGAAATGAATACACAAATACTCCTAATGTAGATTTAACAACTGTGGTTAAAATCGGTGATGTATTAACTACAAAAGTATTAAAAGTAAATGATGGCGAAGGACAAGTTCTTTTAACATATAAAAGACTTGCTGCCGAAAAAGGTAACAAAAGAATTGAAGAAGCATTTAATACTAAAGAAGTACTTACTGCAAGAGTTGCAAGTGTACTTGATGGTGGCTTAAGTGTTATTGTTGATGAAGCAAGAGTATTTATACCAGCTAGTTTAGTATCTGATGTATATGAAAAAGATTTATCTAAATATGCAGGTCAAGAGATTGAATTTGTTATTAGCGAATTTAATCCAAAAAGAAGAAGAGTTATTGGAGATCGTAAACAACTCCTAGTTGCTAAAAAAGCAGAAATGCAAAAAGAATTATTTGGAAAAATTTCAGTAGGAATGGTAGTTGAAGGTACAGTTAAGAATGTTACTGATTTTGGTGCATTTGTTGATCTTGGCGGTGCTGATGGACTTTTACACATTTCTGAAATGTCTTGGGGAAGAGTTGAAAACCCTAAAAAGGTATTTAAAGTTGGAGATGTTTTAAAGGTTTTAATTAAAGATATATCAGGAGAAAAAATTGCACTTAGCTTAAAATTTGAAAAGGCTAATCCATGGATTAAGGCTTCTGAAAATTATGCTGTTGGTAAAGTGGTTACAGGAAAAGTAGCAAGAATGACTGATTTTGGTGCATTTATTGAATTAGAACCAGGTGTAGATGCTTTACTTCATGTTTCTCAAATTTCAAAAGAACATGTAGAAAAACCATCTGATGCACTTAAAGCAGGTCAGGAAATTACTGCTAAAGTTGTAGATTTTAATGAATCTGATAAAAAAATCAGCTTAAGTATTAAAGCTTTGGAAGCTCCAGTAGAAGAAAAAGTAGAAGAAAAAGTAGAGGAATAAATCTACAAAGGAGTTGTGAATATGGCCAATGATTACACAGCGTTTAAAGAGCATGTTTTTAAACTAACAAAAATTGATTTGAATGCATACAAAGAAAGACAAATGAAAAGAAGAATTGATGCACTTATATCAAAGAATAATTTTACAACATATGATGATTATGTTGATGCCTTAAAGAAAGATAAGGTCATGTTTGAAGAGTTTGTAAATTATCTGACCATAAATGTTTCAGAGTTTTATAGAAATCCTGAGCAATGGCAATTATTGGAGAAGGAAATTTTCCCTTACTTATTTAATCTAAGTGGAGATAATCTAAAGATTTGGAGTGCAGCATGTTCTACTGGTGATGAACCATATTCATTAGTAATGCTGTTATCTAAATTCCTTCCCCTTTCTAAAATAAAGATTATTGCAACTGATATTGATAAGCAAGTTTTAGATAAGGCCAGACTTGGACTTTATAATGAAAAGAGTTTAGCTGCTTTGCCGAAGGAATTCAAAGAAAAATATTTTACAAGAGTAGGAGATAGTTCCTTCCAGATCTCAAATGAAATCAAATCAAGAGTAGATTTTAAACAACATAATTTATTAAAGGATGATTATATCTCTAGTTGTGATTTAATTGTCTGTAGAAATGTACTTATTTATTTTACTGAAGAAGCTAAAGTAGACATATATAAAAAATTTAATAATGCACTGAAAAAAGATGCTGTTTTATTTGTTGGAAGTACTGAGCAGATAATTCAGCCACAGCTTTTAGGGTATTCGTCTTTTAAATCATTTTTCTATAAAAAGGCTTAGAAAAAACAAGTAATTATTCAATTTGGATAGTTACTTGTTTTTTTGAGTAATTAAATTATTTTTCCATCAAGGAATGCATTAAGAATATTTTGTGGTGCATCATAATAGAAACTACTGTTGTAATCATCAATTTTTTCACTAATAAAAGAATTGTAAGCTAAGTATAAAGCTTCAATGATATCTATGTTTTTTTCTTTTGCTATGCCAAGTATAAGTCGTTTGTAAATCTTTCCTATGTCCCAATAACTAGGGAGAGCATATTTTGCAAAAGAAAGATTATCGTAGCCCCCCTTAGAGATATTTGCACCATAAATAAAATCATCACTTACGCGGTCGATGTTATCACTGTGGTATATGTCTGCCAGTTCGTAGATTTTTGAAACAGTGCTTTTACCCAATTTATTGATTACATCTGATCTTTTGTTTTTGGTTTTTCTTCCAATGTATTCAATTAGACTACAAGTGAAAAAAAGGTCATTATCTTTTGAATCTTCACGTCCTATCATATGAAATCTCCTCACTTGATAAAAATTCTAGGCATTTAAGGGCAGAATCAGAGCAGAAATTAATTTGGTGAGTTGGGTATTTAAACTTTGCTAACGCCCAAAATTGCTCTCTTGTAATGATACCGTCAATATAGTCGGCAATATAATTATAAATCTGATCATTAGCCATTGCACCGACGACAATGTCATAATTATTTTTGGAGCCATGTCGACAATCAATAATGAACTCAAGCCATTCCTCCGTCATCTCTTTAAATTCCTTTATTTTTAGATTAGTATTCATTCTGACGGTATATATATTTATTATTGGCGAGTCATATCTCTTTGCCCATCGTTCTGCCTGCTCACGAATAATAGTACAGTAGAAGCCAAATCCAAAGTCTTTTGTGTTTTTTGTTTGGATTATTCTGGGGCTCTCTACAGTCATGTAACTGCCGTGGTATACTGTCATTTTGCCCATGTGGCTGACCTCCTTTTTATAATATAATTATATCCTGCAATAAAAAATATCAAACTTACTTTAATACATATTTAAGAATGTGATCTATATATGTTTTCATTAGTGTGTGTTCATTTATGACTTCATTAATGGTTTCAAAGTAGGTTATTTTGTCAAAAAAATCTATTTTAAAGTATGGAGTTACAATTTCCTCAAATTGCGGAATAAAGTTGCCGGTTTTTTTACTGTAGCAGTTTGCAGCTTTTGCTTTAGCTCTAAAGTTCTTATCTACATAAAATGCTACACTTTTATGAATTACTTTATCTTCAATGGGTAGGTAGTAGTAGTCGTTGTAATTGCTGTAGAAAAATTTGAGCTCATTTTTATATAATTTAACTTTAATGGTTATATTGTCTTTAAATCCAGATATAAAAAATAATTCATTGCTAAATTGTATTCTCTTTGGAAGATAAGATAATAAGCACATATTAATTATTAGGTAATTGTCATCTAAAATTATATTGGTTATTTCATAATTACCTGTAAATAAATAATTATAACTAAGTATTGGTAATATTTCAACCATTCCCTGTAAATCTTCTTGATTATGTAATATTAATGAGTCAAATAATTCTTTACTTCTGGTTTCAGAGCGGTCTTTAAATTGTAGATATTTATAATATTCTTCTATTAATTCACCGCCTGAATATTTGTCAATTCTTTGAATACCCAAAAAATCTTCTATATTTTTTTGCTTTAAATTTGCTAGTTTTAATATTTTTTTATAAGGCATTATTTTTTTGTAAATATCAAAGCTTTCAAGATTATTAAAATTATAGGAGAGATTATGTTGTGAGCATTTTTTTAATATATAAGGGATATCAAATCCTGTTC
>JAVBPB010000034.1:0-29386 GCA_031549965.1 Mobilisporobacter sp.
AATCTATATAATAAAAACTATACGAAATAAATATATAATAATGTGAATTTATTGAATTTGAAAAATTGTAGGAATCATGAATTACTTTTTTTTGCGTTTGCTCATTTAAAAAGCGTTTGCTTATATACATATTAACTCAATATCCTCTTTAAAAAATTCCAATCCCAATCATGAATAGTTTCCCAATTTCCACAAACTTTTGGTCTATATGGAGTTACATCTTTATATGCTCTAATAAGATAATAAGGATTTCCAAGTTCTTTCGCAAACGAAACCTCCTTACTAACTCCATTGGCTGTATCTGTATAGTATCCACATAAAACAATTAAGATATCACAGTTTTTTATTTTTTCCTTAGCCTTCAATTCCCAATTGTGTTCAATTTCTTGTTTAATTGAAACATCTGAAATATCAAATGGTGAATCAGGCAATTTTGATTGACCTACAAGTAAATGTTTTTGACTTTGGTCATGATCATAATCGAAACTTATAAAAACTTTTTTTCTCATATTATATTAATCCTCCCTTTACCAGGTTCCAGTAATGTTTACCTAACGGCGTTAAACCACATTCCTTATTATGCATCGCCGCAAAATACATGTCCGCTTCTCCAATTGGTAAAACCAATCCTAAGCGATTAAATCGCTGTAAAACTCCGAATTTTGCAACGTTTTCTTTAGTTGCATATGGCTCAATGGCTTTATATTCAGTGCCTTCATAATTTGTTTTTTCATAACTTGGATTAAGTCTATGAAGAGAGTCTCTATCTGAAAACAAGGATGTAATTGCGTGTAGATCATTTAAATGAATTCGCGGTTCGTTATCTCTAATACTTATAAAACTTGACACATTCGCCTTGAAATATGGTCTTTGATCCCACGCTCCAAGTGATTGATCAATATACGAATAAAGGCTGCCTGGGGTTGTTCTCCCTAGCAAGTCTGAAGCCCCTCCTTTTAGAGCTTCAATCAATAAATTAGTAAACATACCATGTCCGTTTACTTCATATGATGGCTCATTTTTCGAGCAAGCAGTGAAAATAACTACTCCGTCTTTTAATTTAGTTATGTCTCCCATAACGCTTGAACTTCCAAATTTTCCAGAATAACAGCAATCCAAAATTACTATTTTATTTTTGCATTTAGACTCATTAGCGTAGTCGAGAATCTCAGACATTTTTATGCCGCAATCATCTTGCTCAAAATCATAACTTACGATAACTCCGTCATTCGGATCATCAAATCCATGCCCGGAAAAATAAAGTAGTGCACACTCAGCATCGCCAGAAAAAAGTTGTTTAATTTCTGATCTAATATTTCTTCTCGTTGCATCTTCGTTTAATAGTTTTTTTATAGAAAAATTTATTTTGTTATCATAATTACGAGACAAAATATTACTCATTTCTTCCACGTCGTTAATGCAGCAACTTAACGGAATCCCAGAATAGTCATTAATCCCAATAAATAATCCTTTTTTCATATAGTTACTCCTTTTCAATTATTATCTACCCAATTCTCGCATTGTGCCATAATTGACTCCAATGCCTGTTCTCTGTCTTTGGGTGGATAATCATATTTTTTTAATAATCTCTTAACTAAACTTCTCATCTCTGCTCTTGCATTTTCTCTTTTTTGCCAGTCAATCGTCTTATTTTTATTTAACATTTCTGTCAATTCTTTAACAATATTTATTAAAGCTTCATTTTTTTCTTTATAATAATCTTTAATAGCTTGTGGCTTCAATAATGCATCATAGAACGCTTTTTCCTCTTTGGATAATCCCAAATTAGAAGTCTCTTCTTCAAATTTTTTCATTTCTCCAGCCATTTTAATTAACTCATCCAAAACTTCAACGTTGGTTAATTGACTATTGTTATATGCATTCATAATACGTTTCATTTTTTCACTAAACAACTCACTCTGAACTAAATTAGTTCTCATATACGCCTTAATCTCGTCATTTAGTAATTTCGACAATAATTCAACCGCAAGATTTTTTTCTTTCATTTTATCTAAACTTGCCAAATATTTTTCATCAAATATAGAAAACTCTACTTTTGATTCATTGAATATATTTATTATCTCACTGTCCTTAATACTGTGTTGCAATAAATTTGATATTCTCTCATTAATATCTTTTAATGATAATTTGTTTTGTTGAGATATTCTAGTAATAGCTACTCTAACAGCTTCAAAAAATGATGCTTCTAGTCTGGTGTTATAATCAAGTAAACTCATACATAATGTACCGGCTTGATGTAAGGCCAACGCTTCTTTGATATATTTTTTCTTATCTTCTTCATCACAAACAATATGATTAATTCCACCAACAATTAACTCAGCACGTTCTAAATTTGTTCCTTTAATAAATTTAGAATAATCGAAACCATGCATGAAATCTCTACAAATAGATAATTTTTCTTGAAAAATTGGTAATGCCTTTATCGATATATCTTGGTCGCCATAGTTCTTTTGATCTCTAATTGTATATCTTTTCATTGCCGATTTTAATGAGTTTGCAATACCTATATAATCAACAATTAATCCGCCTTCTTTGTCTTTAAACACTCTATTAACTCTAGCAATAGCTTGCATTAAGTTATGATCTTGCATTGGTTTAAAAACATACATGGTTGCTAAGCTAGGCAAATCAAACCCTGTTAGCCACATATCGACAACAATAACAATTTTTAAATCACTACTATCATCTTTAAATTCTTTTTCTAAATCTTTTTTATTATCACTTACACCGTCTACTTTCTTCCATTCAACAGGATCATTGTTGTCTGAAGTCATTACAACTTTAATCTTACCTTTCATAGAAGAATCTTCATTAATGATCGTATTCCATATTTTAATTGCGATTGGTCTGCTATATGCAACTATCATTGCTTTTCCAGTTAACAAGTAGCTCCTATTATCTTTATAGTGATTTAATATATCTGCACATAAAGTTTCAATAGTTTTTTCTTTAGATAAAAGTTCTTCCAATTTCGCAAATTGTTTTTTGCTTCTTTCAATATGGTAATCTTCCGCAGTTTCATTCATTACTTCATATTCTTTATCTATTTGCTCAAGAACTTTTTCATCTAAACTTATTTTAACAACTCTATTTTCATAAAATATTGGTTTAGTAGCATTATCTAATACAGCCTGCGTAATATCGTAAATATCAATATAGTTACCAAATACTTCTTGTGTGCTTCTATCTGTATTATCAATTGGAGTTCCAGTAAATCCAATGAATGTAGCATTAGGCAGACTGTTTCTAACCAATCTAGCGTACCCTTGTTTAATTTGTCCAGTTTTAATATCTACTTTTTCGTCTAACCCATATTGACTACGGTGAGCTTCATCAGCAATTAAAACAATATTTCTTCTATCGCTAAGTATTTCTTCACTTTCTTCAAATTTTTGCATAGTAGTAAATATAATTCCACCACATATTCTATCTTTTAATAGTTCACTTAGATTTTGTCTACTACTAGCTTGAACTGGTGTTTGTCTTAAAAAGTCTTTACATTTAGAAAATGTTTCAAAAAGTTGTCCATCTAAATCGTTTCTATCTGTTAACACAACGATTGTTGGTTTGTCACTTAAATCATCTAACAGTTTAGAATAGAAAACCATTGAATAGCTTTTACCACTTCCTTGAGTATGCCAAATTACTCCTGCTTTTCCATCGGTTTCGATTGCTTTTAATGTAGCGTTAACAGCTTTCTTAACAGCAAAATATTGATGATATGCCGAAATGATTTTAAATATATGACCATCTTGTTTTGAATAAAGATGAAAGTTTTTGATAAGTTCAATAAATCTATTTTTTTCAAATACTCCTTCAAATAAAGTCTTGAAATTAGAATATTTTGATTCTTCATAGTTTCCACTTACACTTTTCCATTCCATATATCTATCTTCATCGGATGATATAGTTCCAATTTTGCTATAAGTCATATCTGATATAACATTGAAGCAATTATATGTATAAAAAGAAGGAATATCGTGAATTCTATTTGTTATTTGTCTATATGCCTCAGAGCTATCAGTTTCTTCTCTACTGCATGATTTAAGTTCCATATCAACTACTGGAAATCCATTCAAGAACACAACTACATCTGGTCGTTTGGTAATATTGTTTTCTTTAATAGAAAATTGATTAATTACTAAGAAGTGATTATTATCAATATCAGAATAATCTATCAACTTAACTATCTCATTTTTTCTTTTGCCATTTTCAATAAATGAAATCTCTACACCATTTTGAAGATAATCCATGAATTTTTCATTATTTAATAATAAGTCATTAGACCTAATTAATTTTATTTTACTAATAGCTTCTTCAATAGCAATCTTAGGAAGTTTTTTATTAATTTTACATAAAGATTCTTGCACCACGTCCAAAAGAAGAAATTCCAAAGGATTTCTTTCTAATTCATATCCGTTTAAATAGTTATATTTCAAACCATTTACAAATAACTCTATAATAGCTAGTTCATAGCTTTCTTCTGTAAAATTAACACTCATAATTAATCCTCCATTTTTACTTTTATTTCACCAGACATAAGTTTTGGTAATAGATAATCTCTTGTCTCGGCAAGTTTGTCGTTTTCTAGCTTCAAATTTATCATTTGATCAAACATAGGTTGAATAATTATTGCCAATTTTCTAGCAACTTCTTCCGAATATGCAATTTCAAAATCATTTATTGCGCCACTTGCATGTGCGATTGTCGTTCTTGAACTTTCATATTTATTGATTTCATTTTGAATATAATCAGTTTTAAACAAGCAATAAATCATTGAGTTAGGAAAAAATATTTTTTTTGATGATATTTTCCTGATTCCGCCTGAATAGGCACCACTTAATCCATATGCCATCCTACCAATTGCTCCATCAAAGGCCACTAATACGTCACTAGGAGCAGCTAATTTATTCTTGCAAAAATCCTTACTGACGTAATTATTGGAAGGGGACAACAAATCACCAGTCCTTATAAAAAGAATGTCTCCATCTTCCTTATCCTTTTTATAATTTTTATTGCCAGGTTCAACACCTTTTTCGAAATCTAATTTTTCTGATAATTTTATAATTTCAAAATTTACAGGAATTAACCCAATATTACTTTCCTTAAATTGTCCATTGTCAGATTTGTATCCTATGCCTTTATCGTTTAGAAATTGGAAATCAAGAAACCATTGTTTATATAACAGTTGCATATACTTTTCTAAATTTGCAACAATAGCATCATTATTCTGAATTTTTTCATCCATTATAGTCAATATACCACTTATTCTATCTTGCTCTTTTAAGCTTGGCAACATAATTTCATATTTTAATAGTTCACTTATTTTTATATTTGGTTGTGCAACAGTTCCTCCAGAAATAGAATGTATATATGATGAAAAGTCTTTGCTTTGAAGTACATAATATATAAATCTTGGATTGGCAACTTTTTCATCTATTTTAATTTTAATTAAACCATTATTATATACCGCACTCAGATCGGTGGTAATGATGAAATTTTTGCCTACCGTTGCACCGGTTCTAGCAATTAAAATGTCATTTTTAATTAACTTAAACTTATTGAAATTAGCTTCAGTGACTGAGCAATACCCCCAATCAAAAAACTCTTTCTTTTGAGAAACATCTTGTATTCTCAAACATTTAATCCCAGTATTTTCTTTTACTATTGGTGCTCTTTTTATTGCATCAAGTCCAGTATTAGCTAATAAAATTATATTTTCTAGTTTGCATTTAATTGACTTATTCTCCATATGTTAATTCCTCTAAAGAAATTATAACTTTGTTTTCTAATTCACGATTTTTATCAAACAAAACCTCCAATTCCCTTTTGAACGAATTAAGTTTTTCGTTTATCGGTTCGCAATCATTGTCGGTCAAATTTGAAGTACCAACATAATATCCAGGCGTTAGGTTACCATTATTTATTAAAATCTGTTCAATACTTGTTGATGCACAAAAACCTTTTATATCTTTATATACTATATTTTGTTTCCATTGTTCAATTGTTTCTGTGATTATGCCAATATCATTATCACTCAAAATTCTGCTTTTTTTTGTAATTAATTCTCCCAAATTCCTCGCATCGACAAACAATACCTTGTTTTTTTGTGATTTATTTTTATTCAAAAACCATAATGTCACTGGAATACTAGTTGTGTAGAATAATTGCGGTGGTAGAGAAATAACCGCCTCTACCAAGTCTGCCTCCACAATATTTTTACGAATTTCTGCCTCGCCACCAGTGCTGGAAGATAAAGCTCCGTTAGCTAGTACGAGGCCTATTTGTCCGTTAGGGGACAAATGATGAATCATGTGCTGCATCCAAGCAAAGTTAGCATTACCAGCTGGTGGTACCCCATATTCCCATCTCTTATCATTGATTAGCTTTTCTTGTCCCCAATTTGATAGATTAAATGGAGGGTTAGCCATTATAAAATCAGCTTTTAGTTGCGGGTGGCAATCATTAAAAAATGTATCTGCATTATATTTACCTAAATCTGCTTCAATTCCCCTGATTGCAAGATTCATTTTACATAGTTTCCAGGTTGTCGGATTACTATCTTGTCCATATACAGATATATCATTAATTCTTCCGTGGTGTTCTTGAACGAATTTTGCACTTTGAACAAACATTCCACCACTTCCACAAGCCGGATCATAGACTCTTCCTTTATAGGGTTTTAATACTTCAACTAGTAATTTAACAATGCACGCTGGTGTATAGAACTCTCCAGCTAATTTGCCTTCTTGCTCTGCAAATTTAGATAAGCAGTATTCATAAATTCTTCCCAATAAATCTTTAGACTTGTCAACCATTGGAATATTTGTAAATAAATCAACCACTTCGCCTAATCTTCTTTTATCGAGTTCAGGACGCGCAAAATTTGTAGGGAGTACCCCTCTTAATGTTTTATTTTCGTTTTCGATTAAACTCATGGCTTCATCTATAATTTTCCCAATAACACTTTCGTGGCTATATTTTGAAATATAGCCCCATCTAGCTTCTTCAGGCACGAAGAAAACGTTCTTGCGAAGATATTCATCTCTATCCTCTTCAAACCCTTCGCCCTCTTCAACTAATTCCTTATATCTTTCATCGAAACTGTCTCCTAAATATTTTAGAAAAATTAAACCTAAAACAACATGTTTATATTCGCTGGCATCCATATTGCCACGAAGTATACATGCCGCATCCCAAATTTTCTTTTCAAATCCAATAACGCTTTCTGCCATTTTTTTATTCCTACTTCCTTTTAATTTTTTGAAATATGTTTCCACCCACGGCGAACCATTGAGGAAAGTCAACTTTTATGTTTCCTCCCACCGTGTTTTATCTTCAAAACTTATACAGCAGTATCCTAACCACAAGCATATGTCGTATATGGAAACATATTTTCATGTTTTTTAGTAAAAATATGCTGTTTTTGTACTGTTTCTTAATGCTTTTTTCTATTTTCTAGACAGCAGTACCACTGTCTCAACGTGCGAGAGAAGACCGTTACTGCTAATTTATCATACCCTTGAGACTATGGAAGTGCTGTAATTGGTAACACTTAGTAAATCCGAAATATCCTTATTTTACAAGGTTTTTATCGTTTTTAGCTAAGTATAACATCATTTCCAAAGTCTACACTCTGTAACTGATTATGTCTACACTTAGTGATCATCTTCTATGTTGCCATAATAATTTTACTTATCAACTTAATCTGAAGTTTCTTCATTATTTTCTTCTTCGAGATTATCAAGCTCCTCTAATGCTTCAAAAATAGTTTTAATAATCTCTTGTGTAGGAATTTGATTAATTGAATCAACTAAATCTGTAATCATATCATACACTGGTTTTACTGAAACAGCTTTATCACCAAATTGAACACTGTTGAATGGCTCAATTTTGTATGTATCATTCATAGTATATTCCAGCATTTCAAATATTTGTTTTGCATTCACCGTCATATTCTCAATAGTTATTTTTTTTATACCATTTAATAAAATGTTTATCTGTTCATTCTCGAATCTAAATTCAATTATTTTCTCCATAGAATTTTAACCTCCTTTCAATAGTCTCCTTTCCACCATCCATATTTTCGGCAACTAGATTTAAGATATTGGACGAGTCATCCTCTAAACATCCAGAAAAACATGTAAATTTGTTGGCATTATCTCTCGACAAATAGATTACGTTATCAACATCTAAATTCACAACAAGTAGAGGATTGTGTGTAACGATTATAATTTGCTTTTTATCACGTATGTTATTAAAATATTTAATCAATTCATTTTTGACTTTACTATTTGATATATTATCTTCTGGTTGGTCGATTAAAAGAATTAATGTTCTGTCACCATTATTTGTTATATATTTATAAAACGATAGTGACATTTCCCCCAAAGTGGATCCTACATTAGTAGAATCTGATATATCCTTAATATATTTCGTAGTTTCTTTACAAAAATTTAAAAATTCAGTGCATTTATTATTATAAGCCATTTGAGCTCCTTGTCTTGAGCCCTGCTTTACTGCTTCCTTTAATCTTTCTAACGTATCAATACCCTTAACTTTTTCAAAACTAGAATATTCGGAATTAAAAACGCTTTTATAAAATTCTTTTTCAAGACTTTTTTCGTTATAATTAGCCACTTGAGTAAAGTTAAATCCATTAGATGGATTGATTGTGGTTCCTTTTATATCCTTTGGAAATTCCATAACACTCAATTTGTTATTTATATTTTTAATGTAATTCAATACCGCATCAATCACATTGGATTTTGTTTTTATATATTCTCCAACAGCTTTTTCTTTAGATGTTTTTTCTTTATTTATATTCACTTCATAATCATTTCGAGCGGATACAATTGTGTTTTTAACAATTTTATTCGATTCGTTTTCAATCTTTTCTCTAGAAATATCTTTAAAAACACCTAAGATAATGTTATATGCTTTTCTAAGTTCCAATAAGTGTTTTTCATAATATTTATTCTCTTTGATTTCAGTTCGCAAATCTGCAAGTATTGTTTTTAAATTTTCATACCTATTATCCTTCTTTTCTATGTCTATAAAACTTTCGTCACAAATTATCGATATGTAATAACTTTGAAACTTCTCATTTTCAGGAATTATAGTACATTTTTTATTTTCTAAATCATTATAACTTTCTCTTAAAGATATATTTCCATTTATAAAGTTCCATAGTGACTCAATAAACGAAGTATATTTTTTCTCATACATCTGGTGATTTATACTTTTAAATTTAGTATCATCAAAAATCTTGCTTTTTTTATAATCATCAACAAGTCTTGATTGTTTAATGTACTCTACATGTTCCCCTTCCGCCGTCTTGTCGATTTTCACTTCGTTGATATCAATGATTTTTTTGGAATAACTTTCAGTTTGATTCGATATAAAGTTTAATAAAGTGGTTTTACCACTTCCGTTTTCTCCAATAATAGCATTAATCCCTGGAGATAAATTATATTTAACACCATTTATTTCTACATAATCAACATATTTTGGATTCGCATTGGATATGCGATTAAATCTAGTTTCATTAGATGTCAATGCAAGTAGTAAACCTTTGAAAGTAGGCAATGCTTTAATGATAGAATAGAAATCGAAATCTGATGACTTTTTTCCTTTTTCATCTGCTTCTTTAGTCTTATAAACTTTGTCATGGAAAGGATAAACATCCCAATCATGACAATCACTGCCAGTTATCAATGCAGTATTCAAGTTTTCATCCCTTAAATTCTTTTTCAAAATTCCTTCAACATGTGTTTTTTGAAATTCTAATGCGTTTATATACCCCGTTTGAATTACCTGATAGGGGTTTGGCGTGCTATCGCTTAATGAAGTATGCTTCCCATTTTGATTATTTAAACTTTTTCTCTGGCAAACTATTAAAATCACAGATAGCCCAATACTTTTTAGTAGATTTTCAAATTCTACTTTAGAGTAATATGAATCCTTCGATATCAATAAATTATTCTTAATAGACAAATCTATTTTTTCAAAATCATTATCGGAACAACAATTGAAATATGTCAAAATGTGGCAAACTGCCATACTTGCATCTAATTTAACATCAAACTCAACTCCCGGTAAAATGTTTTTTACCTTTGGAAACTCGTTTGATAGGATAATTGACTTCGCATCTTTATAAATTTGTGGATCAAAACGATTATGATCAGTAAACGAAAACATTGAAATTTCATTATCGTTCAAACTATTAAAAAGAGTTTTTAAATTGGCCGATATAGATTTATCTACAATTTCGTTACTTTCTTTATATTTACTTGCAAATGTATGAATATGCAAATCTATTTTTATGTTCTCATTTAGCATTTATATTACCTCTCTATCTTTTAACAATCTACTTTTCTTCCTCAAATTCATTTAAAAATTCTTTTCTACTTATTACTGTATCAAATAATCCAACCTTATTATTAGAATGCTTATCCACACCTAAGTATATTAAGCTAGAATTTTCATATCTCCTTTTTATCTAGACCTGTTACCTTTTTAAATAATTCATGTTCAAGCTTCGTTATAACATCTTCTAGCATTCTTTCTCTATGTCACTTAAATACATAAAGATTGGTATTCTAGTTGCAAATTTATTTTTTTTCTTGAACTTGTTTTCACAAACTTTTGTATTACTTCTCAGCATCTGTCAATTCTTTCTTTTGCTTTTATAGGCTGTTAATTTACGTAAATGGCATTATGCATAGTGTCAACAATATCAATTATTACTTGATTATCATTTTTAAACATTTCATACCAATCAGTATCCTTAAATGGGTTTGTATCTACCAAATCATCTCTAGTTATGTCACCATTCTTATAGACGAAACTTATTAATAATTTTATGAATTCTTGCTGTTTGCTTGAAAATTTATTATCTGACAAGAAGTTGCCAAACTTTCTTTGAATTGCCACATTTGATATTCCAATTATACTTCTCACAAATACAGCCAAATCTTTATTTGTGACTTTGTCATAATCTTCTTTATTTCCTAATTTACTCCACAAGATATCTTCAAGCTCTTTTAGATCAGATGAATCAATTTTCTCGAGATTTAATATCTTTTGTAAAACTGGTAAGTCATAATTTGAAAGTAAATATTCTTCTACCGTTTCTTTATAGTTTTTAAACCCAGATAAATCTGTTGATGTTCCTTCTTTGACGATAACTTCATCTTTAAAATCACTTTGGTATACTATATATTCATTTTTTATAAACATCATCAAATCTCTTAATTCTTCTCTCACTTTTTCCAACTTCGAAATAGTTATTGAATCCCAGAATATTTGAGTTGTAACTTCTTTTAAAACTTCGACCTTCGCTCTAACTTGAGGAATTGTTGTTTTATTAAGTAACGTTTTCGCAATTGTATAAACTTGCCCAATTGCTCTTTTACTACTTATTTGATTATCTAATAAAGATAATTCAATATAAAACATTTTTAGATCAAATGCTTTTGCAGATTCATCATTATCGTTACTTGGATCAATTAATAAAGTTATATAATCCTTTATTTCTCTAATGTTCAATTTTGACAAATAATCCCATGATGTCTCAATTGAATATTTATCTACAAATTCGAATTTTTCTCTTACATTAATCAAATTTCTATTTAAGTTTTTAACTAATCGAAATAGTTCGCTTCTTAATTTTATATAATATTCTTTATACTCGTTATTTTGTTGATACTCATATGACTGTAATTCGAAAACAATATCTAACTTCATCTCGAATATTTTTTGTGTTATATTCAACGATTGTTTTGCAATCTTTCCTTCTTGATTTTCACCAAAAAAAGTAAAGTTGTCGCAAAAATCGAAAATATAAAATTCTTTTTTGTCTTTTCCTAAACCAAAAATATTCGGTGATAATCTAGTTCCTCTACCAATCATTTGCAAGAATTTAATTTTAGAAAATATCCTTTTGAAGAAAACTAAATTTAGTATGTCTGGAACATCGATACCAGTATCAAGCATATCAACAGAAACTGCAATTTGTGGTAAATTTTCTCTAATTTCAAAATTATCTATTATGTTTTGAGTATATTTAACTTGATTATCTATTAATTTACAAAAATCATTGCCTAATCTAGGGTATAGAATTTTGAATCTTTCAACAATTAATTCGGCATGTTTATGATCTTTAGCAAAGATAATAGTTTTTCCAAGTTTTTCTCCACTACTTACTTTAAGTCCTTCATTCATAAGAGTTTGAATGACCTTATCTATAGTGTCTATGTTTGTGATTCTTGAATAAAATTCTTTACCATCAATCTCTTCAGGTACATTTCCATCGTCATCACTAAACAAATCCTCATATTGATCTTTTTCTTCAGCATTTAAATCTTTATATTTTAGGCCTCTTGATAAAAGTTTGGTAGTTCTATCCAATAAAGCATAGTTAACCAAATATCCATCTTCTACAGCTTCTTTTAATTCATAATGAAAATTAGGATATCCATCCTCCAAATCAAACATCGAATACGTTGACCTTTCGATTTCACTTCTTGGCGTCGCGGTTAATCCTACAACCAAAGAATCAAAATATGTAAAAATAGCCTTATATTTATTGAATATTGATCTATGTGCTTCATCTATAATTATTAAATCAAATCTTCCAATTCCAAATTCTCTGCTATCTCCATCAATTAGATTAATTAATGTTTGATATGTTGAAAAAATCAAGCGAGCATCTAAATCCATATCATTTTGTCTATCAGACAAAACGCAAGATGGTGTATTTGGCAATAATTTAGTAAAATTCTTTTTTGCTTGATTCACTAATGCAGTTCTATCAGCTAAGAATAGGACATTTTTAATCCAATTATTCCTTTGAAGTAATTCTACTAATGAAATCGCGACTCTCGTTTTACCAGTACCTGTCGCCATAACTATTAATCCTTTTCTTGTATATTGATTAAAGTTTTCAATAATAGAAGTTATCGCTTGCTTTTGATAACCTCTATTCGTGATACTTTCATTAACATTTATATCACTTATTAACCCTCTTTTTCTCCTTTGAATTAGTAACTCAAGTTCTTTCTTTGTATGATATCCAAATACTTTACGAGAAGGATAGCCGATTCCATCAATAATAAAAGTTTGGTATCCATTAGTATAATAGATTACCGGTCTAATTCCGTATTTTCTTTCTAAGCAATCAGCATATAACTTTGCTTGATGTTCTCCATTGCTTGGAGAAACACTTGTTTTTTTAGCTTCTACTAGCGCAAGTGGTATTCCATTATCACCATATAACACATAATCAACATATCCTATTCCTTGATTATTTGGCATTCCTTTAACTTCTATTTCTATACAAGCTTTTGAAGCATTAATAACGCCTTTTTTATCTAATACTTCCCATCCAGCTTCTTTTAAATATAAATCAATATATAATTTTCTGGTTTCAGCTTCACTGATATCAAGTTTTGCATCAAGTGTTGTATTAAAAAGAATTTTATTATTATACTTTTCTTCGATCACTTCACTAAATTGCACTTTGTGAGCTTCAATATTTTCTACTGTGATATCTTTATTTTCTTTTACACTAACAAGTTTATTAATATTGAATTCATCATATTTTGGTAACGCTCCAAGCTTTTTTAATATTTCTCCAACAAAGAAATATAAATGTTCTAAACATTTTAATGCTTCGTTTTTACCTACTTTTTCATTGTGAATTGCATTATTACCCACTTGACGAATAAAATGAAGTGACGCGATTACAACATCATCATTAACAAATTGAGTGAAATCTTTTGAACATACTAAGTCAAACAAACTCGCTCTTTCAGGAATATAATGAACTTTTAATTTATAAACTAATTTAACTAAATATTCTAACGCTTTTCTAGATGATGCACCACTTAGATCAGGGCGCGACAAAACAAATGATTCAGCATCATTTAAGTAATTATATAGTTCTTCGAATTCTTTTAAATCTTTAATATAATCAAAGTTCATTATTTTCACTTCCTTTTTATCCAAAATATTGTTGCATTTTTTTATCAAATAATATTTTCAAATCAACTATCTCATTATTTATCTGATCTTTAATCGCGTTAATCTCAGTATACTTTGCAGCAAAATTATCCTGAATACGTTTGGGTGGTACATATATCTGATATTTTTTTAAATCTCTCAGTGGAATTTGAGGTTGTGCACTTCCTGTTTTGTTCTTTTCTAAAAATTCATGAATCGTTTTTCTGATCATAAATTCACAAAAAGTGGAGTTCATGTCTTTTTTTCCTCTCAATATCACCATTCCAGAATTAATTCTTACATTATCAAATTTTACAGTGGAATCAAATAATGCGACGTTTCCCAATGTACCTCGCGTAGTTAATACTAAATCACCATACTGCAATTTTCCACCTCGCAGAGACTCGTCTTTTTCTTTAGTTATATAATTGCATTTTTCAAAAATAAAACCATTACTCGTCACGTTTTTTGCGTTAAGAAAAAGGCAATGTTCCTTATCAAAAAAATCATTCGCTGTTGGATAATTATTACCTCTATCACCGTCAATTATATTATATATATATTCTATTGGCATTAAGCAATCATCGGAGAATTGAAGTTCGTTAAACAAGCTATTAGTATATTCAAAAATCTTAATAAGTTGCTTTTTCTTTATTTCAATAGCATTATTTATCTCATCTAAAACTTCAACTATCTGTTTTTGTTCTTTTTTATCTGCAGTGTATGGAATAATAGTGTTTTCAAAATCCGTTTTATTAATTATTGGAACAACTGGTGAATTTGCTTTTGCAATTAAATTGTCTTTAATTGATAATAATGAATAAGCAATAAATCGCTCGTCAAATTCTTCATTAGGCAATATTGCATTTATTTGTTGATTACAAGTTGCATTAACATTTAAGATACCAATTTTTCCAATTATTCCAATCGAAGTAAAAAGAACGGATTTCGCAGGCAACATGCGAATAATCTTTTCTGCAGTATTGGATAACCAATTTGTAGGCATAGTAAGCTCATTAATTCTATTCTCAGAAAAATCATTGGGCTTAAAAAACGCAATATCTTTATGCAAATAATAATCTTTTATTTTTGTTGACGGGGTGTTTCCCGTAACTACATGCGCTAATTCACAAATTTTTTTATATTCCATCATTCATCACCCAACATTTCTTTTAGTCTTGTAAGTGATTTTTGGAATTCTTTTTCGTAATCTTCTATTCTTTGAAGAATAACTTTCGTGCTTTCATATTCTACTTTTTCTTTTACTACTTCTTTATATTTATTAATAGATAAGTCATAGTCTTTACTTACGATTTCATCTTTAGTTACAAAGAAAGATTGATCAAATTTAGTTCTACTTGATTCTTTATTTAAATCATGAAATCTATTGATTATATCTGGTATATCATTTGCTTCTATATCATTACGCTTGTCATCTAGTGATTTTCCATCTGCTTTCATATCATAAAACCAAACTTTATCAGTTCCACCTGCATTTGTTTTAGTAAATATAAGAATTGCAGTAGATACACCTGCATATGGTTTAAATACTCCACTAGGCATAGAGATAATAGCTTCCAATTTTTGATTATCAATTAACTCTTTTCTGATTCCTAAATGTGCATTACTACTTCCAAATAATACTCCGTCAGGAACTATAGAAGCACATCTTCCCCCAACTGTAAGTATTTCAGTAAATAAAGCCATAAACAATAGCTCTGTTTTCTTGGTTTTAGTAATTGCTAATAGTCTTTTAGATATATCGGTAGTATCAATAGTTCCAGTAAATGGAGGGTTAGCTAAAATAAGCGAATATTGTTCTTCATCTTTGTTATCTTCAGATAAGGAGTTTTTATATTCAATATTTGGATTATCAACTCCATGAAGCATCATATTCATGGCACCAATTCTTAACATAGTTTCATCAATATCAAAACCAGTAAACATTGAACCTGAATAGTTCTTCATGTTTACTTCATTTAATAATTCTTTTCCATATTTCTCTTTTATATATTTAGCAGATTCTGATATAAACCCAGCACTTCCCATCGCTGGATCACATATTTTATCCGTTAACTTAGGTTGCATTAATTCAACCATCATTCTAATAATGTGACGAGGCGTTCTAAATTGACCATTAGTTCCACTTGTCGCAATTTTTGAAAGAAGGTATTCATAAACATCTCCCATTAAGTCTTTATTATTAATTTCTAATGTATCTAAGCCATAAATTACTTTAACTAATACTCTAGGAGTCGGTATTTGGAAAATAGCGTTTTTCATATATCGTGAAAAAGATGAATCATTTACATTATTTAGATTTTTTATAAAAGGAAACACGTTATCCCTAATATTTCTAAATAACTTATCTGCCTCGAAATTTTTGAAGTTCGACCATCTTAAATCATCAAAAGATATATCTACCTTTTCATCTGAATTTACATAAGTCCCCTTTTTAAAAGTGGCATTCTTTAATTCTAAGCCTAACAAATTAGATTTCTTTTCTTGTTTAATCTGATTATCATCCAGTAATTTAATGAATAATAAATATGTAATTTGTTCAATGACAGAAAGTGGATTCGTTAATCCACCAGTCCAAAATGTTTCCCATATACTATCTATTTTACTTTTGATATTTTGCTCCATTTGTAATACCTACTTCCTTTTAATTCTTTAAAATATGTTTCCACCCACGACGAACCATTGAGGAAAGTCAACTTTTATGTTTCCTCCCACCGTGTTTTATCTGAAAATCGTACACAGCAATATCCTAGCCACAAGCATATGTCGTATACGGAAACATATTTTCATGTTTTTTAGCCAAAATACACTGTTTTTGTATTGTTTTTTTGCTGCTTTTTTCTATTTTCTAGACAGCAGTACCACAGTCTCAACGTGCGTTGAAACACCCTAATTGCTTTTTTTTCTAGGTTGAATGTATCGAAGTAACATAATTTTTTATCTCAAAAACGCAAAAAAACGAGCAATTTTGCTCGTTTTCAACTTTTTCATTATTTTTGTGTTTTCGCTATTTTATTTTTTTCCTGCAATATAATAATTTTGTCCGTTCCTTGGCTCTGTATTTCTTGGAGTATCATTTTGGCTTGAGTTGTATTGCTGATAAGTGAATGTTTTATCATGTAAAAACTCCAATTTATATTCAGCATAAACTAAAATATCATTTAATCTAATCACTCTTAAGATTTTTTGCAAAAAATTATCATTGTTAGCGCAATTTCCCTTTAACTTTTTATCGTCAACTTTAAGTACCCAATCCCAACCGTCACAAACTTCGTATTGTTCGATGCTATTCGGGATTTCAACTTTAGACAATTCTTCTTTTATTTGCTCGATATTGCATAATGATATTTTTTCTATCATAGTAGTATCTCCAGTTGAATATTTAATTTTAAAGAAATTATTTCTTTTATATAATTCAATTTCCAAAGTTTCAATGTCTCGCCCACGAAAGTGCTTTGAAGCATTATGCCATTTAAATTTAATATGTTTCATAACTTATTATCTCCTTAATCCTCGTTTCATAATAATTCGCATTATAATTCCATAAAATTAGATTCTATGAGTTTGCATTTATAAATAAATCTGCACAATTTAAAATTAAAATACTTACCTATATACTGAAATTTACAATGTGTTTGCAAAAGTATCTCATGTTCATTCAATCTTCCCTTATCAAACTTAGTATAAACTCCGGAGCTTCCAATTGGCACGTATATTTCTAATAAAACTTTGCTTAATTCACTGAATTCTTTAATGTGATAATAAGAAAGTGAAGTACTCGTAAATCCTTGTGCTATAAATAATTTGTTTTTATATTTAGCAATTCTTTTTTTAAATACTTTTCTACTTTCATACCTATATACAACAATATTCTCACAGATCGATTTGCTATTAATATATTTAATTAATTCAATAATCTCATCAGTAATACCATCGAATTTTTTTGTTTTTATAATTTGAAAATCATACTTTCTTAGTAAACTATTATACATTTCGTAGCAACTACCCGTATAAGAATGAATTATTGGAAACTTACCATTTGACATTCGAATATTTTGAGATTGGATCTCATCTAAATAATTTTCAAATACCCATTTTGATATTTCTTCATCCGAGCAGAATTTTCTATAACTTTGTACATTTTTATCCATCTTATATACCTATCACATTGAACCAATCATATGGAAAAGAAAATTTAAATAATATTTCATTTTCATCTTGATAAAATTCTGTTATGCATTTTCCATAAGTGGTATTCATATGTTCTATAACAGCACAAAGATCTAAATACTCAATTTCTTCTTTGCTTTCAAGTATATATTTATATCCTTTATCGTATCTCTTTGCTATAAATTTTTTTACATTTATTAATGAATCACAGCCACTAACTAACTTGTTTCTAAACTCTCTAGAAAAGTTATTTTTCACTCTACTTGCTCTATAAACTTTACCCTTTTTAATAAAATCAGGAAACAGAATAAAAAGATCGTCCAAAAAATCTCTTTGAAACGATGTAGGACTATTAGTCCCTAAATAATCATTTAGTCGTTTTGAAAAAACTGATATTCCTATATTTCTAAACTCTAAATCCCTATCCATTTTTTGCTCTCCCATCTTTATTAATTATTTTTTGGATGTTTCAAATCTCTTTAAAAGAATGTTGTATATTTCCATTAATGCTTCATTGTATGGATTCCTATTTTTGAGATAATCACTTCTTACTATATCTGCATTCTCATATTCATTTCCTATAAAAATGTCAAAGCAATTAGAGATATTAAGAAAACTTTGGTATGTTTGATATATGCAGTCAATATAGCAACTCCCTCTATTTATTGTTATATGAACAGCTGATGGATGTATAAATTTACTGGGAAATTTAAACGCTTCATATCTTTCGTTTTGATTTGCTAAAAAAGATAATGTTTCTTTAAAATTAAACCTATGCCCTTTTATTTCTTCAATTCCAAGCAACCAACCAAAATTAATAAATTGAGGTTTAGTTATCCCTTTATATTTTTTCATTTCATTATTCATTTCATTTATTAGTTCATTATTTACATTATCTTCATCAAACTCTAAAGGTAAATATTTTAGATGTTCTACATAACTTTCTGCTACACCTTCTTCATAATCTTGAATTACTATTATTGTGCACTCCAATTCATGTAGTGAACGCCATAAACTTAATGCCTCTGTATCGTAACCATCAGCAAGCAAATCCAGTACTGCATTTATCATACTCATGAACTTAAATATCAATCTGCAAATTGTGTTCTTTCTAATGTCGTTATTATTGTTATAATCTTTAAGCCTCAAAATTATTGAATTAATAAATACTGCATAAACTTTCATCATAGTGATTTCTGGGGAAAATCGATTAGTCACAGAATTTGGATTTATAGCACTATGCTCATTCAGTAATATTTTTGACGTAATATCATTTACTATCTTTGTTCGATATTCATTATTTTTTTGTAATCCAGCTCTCTCTTCGTCTGGCATATGCGATGTCCTAAAGTAATGTTCAGCGCAAATATATGGAATAATAACTCTATCAGTCATTAAATCGCCCATAACTAGATTCATTTTCCTAGCATTTATTTCATTGAAATAATTATTTCTTACAAATGGCAATAGTTCCTTAACAAAGTTTTTCTTTACTTTTTGCTTTACATCATTAGAAATTTTTGACCAACAATACTCAAATTCTTTATTTAATAAGTCAGCGTTCATTTCATTTAACTGCTTTGCCATCTTTTCCATTTCTTTTTGCAATTGAGCCGGACTAGGCAAAAGTTGTATGTTATTCATAAATTATCCACCTCACAATAAATCTATAAATATTATATCATTTTTTTATTTTAATCCAAAATAAAAACGCCACCAATCTCATTACGGATCAGTGGCGTATCTTTATTTATTATTTAAATACTCATCTATTAACTTTTCGGATTCTGATAAAGTGTTTTTTCCTTCCATCTTATTGCTGAAAGAAATATACTCATCAATTATGGTATTGATTTTACTTTCGTTAGATTCAACAAAATCAACCGCTTTGGAAATTGATCCAATGGTATTAGTAATCCATTCTGATAATCGAAGAATTACTTCCTTTTTCTTTTCATCACCAGATAAATATTGTTCACCTTTTTCTTTAGCAATTACATTTTTTTCTTCTACTATTAAAATGAATTCTTTGATTGCTTTTTGGACATTATCATCAAATATAATGTCCTTAGCTTTGATGACTAAATCGGTAACATTGGATGCAGTTGTTTTCAAATCATCTTTTACTTCTTTGATTGTTTCAGCGAAGGATTTATTCTTTCCTAACTTACTAGTAACGTATAAAGCAAGAACTCCTATCAAAGCGATTAATAAAACTATTTCAAATGTTGTCATTTTTCTTTCCTCCTAATTTTTCATATAAATTGACATGCGAATCTTCCAGTCTTGAAACACGATGCTCAAGCACATTGATATCTTTTTTCATTGATTTAATATCTTGAGAATGAATTTCAAGTAAATTAAGCATCTTACCGTTTTGCTTTTCTATTTTAGAAAGATTTTGTAGAACTTCTGCATTGTTACTATCATTCTTTTTTTGCTGTGATTTGAATTGCTTAATAGTAGTTAGAACTACAACTACTACCATAACTATCAAATAAATAATATTATCTAATTTAAACAATTGCTCAATGCTCATTTAATTAATGCCTCCTTATACTTTTTGATATATCCGATTACTTCTTTTAATTCTTTATGAAGTTTTACTCCGCTTTCGCTATTCCAATTATGCTTATAGCTGAACATCTTTTCTTTCCATGAATCTGCAATCTCAAGCGTTAACTTTTTAGTTAAAATATAATTTTCAATTATTCCACGCCATCTAAATAAGTGATACATCTTCTTCGATGGTCTAGCTGTTTCGTTATAATAATATTCATAATACTGAAGGTTCTTTTCTAAGAATGTTTTTAATCTATCTTCTAATTTAATATTTTTGAATTCTTTAAATTCTTTATCAAAAACTGGATTCAAGTAAATGAGTGTTTCATCAAGTGACAAAGCATCATCAATAAATATTTTATTGTATAATGGCAAATCACTCGTCATATCTTGTCTAGATAAATACTTATCATCACCATAAATAAAATAATCAATTCCATCCATTTCTGTATGAATGAATCCTTTTAATCCGTTTACAAATACATTAACATCAATATCACTGTATTCTTGTTCATAAATCCCAAATGCAATCGAGCCACCAAAATACATGAACATAATTTCTTTGTCTTTTAATAATCCTTTTGCATAAGTAATAATCTTCTCTTTATCAATATTGTTTGGTATCATCTTTTTCTTCCTCCTTGGTACCTTGCCCTAGTGATTCCATATCATCTTCTGCATCTTCAAATCCAATAGCATTTTCTTTTAACCATAAATACGCCATCTCAATTGAATTTGAATTTAAAAAAAGTGGAAAATCCTCTTCAGGAACTTCCACATCAACCATATCTAATGGTTCTTTATTTTGCTTTCTTGCTTCTTTTGAAACAAATGATGCAACACATATAATCACTTTTTTTATTAGGTAATTAATTGATATTGCGACTACTTTATGATAATTAGCATTACATCCATAACTTGATTCAACTTCTTTTATAATTGCCATTTTATCACCTACTTTCTTCTTGACCGATAAACAGAAACACTAAACGATAAACTACCTACATCTAATCCAGGATTAATAAGAATTCCTCCAAGACTTGCATCAATTACATGAGAAAACATACAGTTAGTAATCGGAGTATTGCTTTGATCAGAACCTCCAGTTACACTAATTCCATGCACCATCCATGTATATGTGGAATTTATACTACTTTCAAAAGTTGGTGACAATTCAAAATCTATAATCTTCGTCGTTGCATAACTGGCGGATACTGAATTCGTATAGGCATCGTAGATATAAAAAGAACTGGTGTTTTTACCAGTTGCTTTAGATATTGATGAATAATTATCGCCTATATACATACAAGTGAAAGCACCATACATTGCCGAACTTCCGTTGTAAGTGTAATAACTGAATACTGTATTTGAAGTATCTGTTCCACTTGTAGCTGCAATCACATGAATCTTATATATATAATTTCTATCAAAGTTATAGTTCAGTTTATAGTTACTTACTGCTCCTTCATAATTAAATACAAGTTCATAATCTCCACCACCAACTTTAACCATAGATGATGCACTTCTTATATAAAGTTCATTTGAACTATAATTAAAAGCCATTTCTCCAATGTTAGTTACATTACCAGTTGATGGAGTTGAAGTCCCTCTTTTAAGTTGAATAACTGCCACTAGAATGTTCCTCCATCAATTATTGATGAAGGTGTTAATACTTTACTACTGTCGATTCCTAATGAATATATTTTTGCATTAGGTGAATATTTTGTATCAAGAACAGAATATAAGACTAAGCCATTTGTAATTGTTTTTGAATTGAACGTTGTCAAATTGGCTTCATAATATGATCCATTATTATTGCTGATACTGGTGTTTTGTACATTACTAAGTTTTGTTATTTGTTCGGTAGTCAAATGCGATGAACTTGCAGTATGGCTGTTAAATGTACTTGTTGATACACCGCTTAAATCTGTTAAGGAAATTGTAACTGCACCAGTTTTTCCATTTACCGAACTTACTGCATTTGGTACTACTGAACTTGGTAGTTTTCCACTTGAATCAAGAACTGGAATTTGCCCACTTCCTGTTCCAGTATTTTTAGTCGAAGCAGTACCTAAACCCAGAGCTGATATTTTGTTATCTATTCGATTATCTACTACAGATGTCGATGGTATTTCCATATAGTCACTTTGACTAATTGGAGTGCCACTACTTGCCGTTTTGTCTGCTTTTGAAATATATAGATTACCTCCATTAAAATCTACTTGAGGTTCTCCAGCTTTAATTACTCCACTGGTTCCAGTAAATGGTCCGGTACCAGCTGTTGTTCTTCTTTTAAATTGAATTGTTGCCATTTTTCTTTTCCTTTCCTAAAAGTGCAAATAAATCGTTGATACTGAATGTGATGAACTTCCAACTGTTATATACAATTTTCCGCTTGATGTATAAACAGCCATCGAATAAGAAACGCTTGTCCCATAACTAAAACTTTTCTGTGATGATGATGTCCTAACTTGACTACCTGGAATTGTAACCACAAAACTTGATACTGGGATGACTATTAATGCATCAGCTAGAGTAATACTTCCATAATCAAAACAATATGTGTTTCCACTATAACTACTTTTTGTTATTGCTTTTCTTTTAAGTTCAGCATAAATCTCATTTTTACTAGTGGAAATAAGATTTTTACTGGTATAAATAAATGGTCTTGAATAACCAGTGTTTGCTTGAAGTGATGTTGTTGATTTTGTATAAGCAAAAATCGGTAATTGATATATTCCATCTTCAACTAATAAATTAGTTTGAGTTAGTGTTGGATAATTTCCGATTGCTTCTAACTTAACTAAATTAACCGAATTATTTATTGTATTTATTTCAATTACTACATACCCATGCTTTGATGAATCAAGAGCAATATTAACTACTGTTCCTTCTTCAACAAATACTCTTCTTCCATATACCGAAACATATCCACTTCTAAAAGTAACATTACCGTTACTAATACTAAAATTGATGTTGTTTCCTAAACCATTAATAATTCCATTTTCATAATTTGTTGTAAATGCATTAATATATGCGTCATGTTTGGCGGTGTTCATTGCACCATCAAATGTTAATTTTACGAGTCCCATTAAAATACACCTCCATCTAGGTCAGTGACTCCACCTTTTGATACTGCTACATTTCCAATATTTGAATTCATGTTTTTGGATAGCAGTTTTATTTTTTCTGTTAATTTAATTCTAAACTCACCAAGTGTTAGTTCAGCTTCAGCAAAACTATTTTTAAATTTAATCTGAGTAACCACTGAATCATAAACTTTTTGCTTAGCATAAAACTCTATATAATCTCCTAAGAATAAGTTTTCTAAAGGATTAATTAAACCATTGTTTGTATGAATTGAGAATGTAATATTATGATCTAAACTCGATCCTATCATTTCACTTCTTGCTTTTGTACTTAAGTTTGCATATTCATTATCTGAATAATAAAAAGATGATAATGATACATTCTTGTACCGATTACCATCATTCTTGTTTTCCGATATATCACCATTTGTTAATAGATAATATGTTTTTGTTGTTTTGTAAGTTTTGTTATCCGACTTTGGATAATAAATTACCTTGTTAACTATCTGCTCATCACTATCATTAATAACTAAATCTCTAATTGCTTTAAAATCGCTTTTCAACTTAATGCCTTTATCAGTACTATCAATAATAATCACTATTTTTGAAAAAGCTCCTTTAATAAACTCAACTTTATAATGCAGATTAATTCCATATGTCTTAGTAACAATTTCTATTAAATCAGTTATCTTCATTAGATTATCATCATCAAAATTAAGACTTCCTTGTTTCGATGCTCTTAAATCTATTTTTAAATAGTTTAAATTCTGTAATACATCGCTATTATTAATGAAATGTGCACTAATTGTTGTACTAAGAAAATTTGCTACATCACCAGTAAAACTTTTAATTGGAACTTTAATGTTAAATAGTTCTTTGAAATCCTTACACTGTACTTTTGTTTTTCCTTTATCAGCAATTTCTGTTGTTTCAACAAGCCCAACATAAGAATAGTTTTTTTCTTTTAATACTGCTATATCGCCAATTGAGATATTAAGATTTTCTTTGTTAACCATGAATGATGATTTCTGTGGAAGTACTAAATCTACTACAAGTTCAAAATCACTATCAACAAATCCATAATCTTTATAATTTAAATCATTTTTATTTAAAAATATCAATTGCATATTAGTTACCTATATAACCTTCTATAAAAGTTAACTTACAAACTGATGATGAACTTACTCCTGGCTTAAATTCTATTTCAAATGTTCCTGGATCTAAAAAGATAAAATTATCACAAGTAAAATCTTGATATTGATAAACATCTTCTTCAATTCCATTTATTACAAGTTTCATAGATTGATTAGTCACTTCTGAATTAATTATTAGTTCACAATCATCACTAACTAAATACATTCTCATCATCGATACTACTTCGCCATCTTTTTTTATTAAAACTTCCGGATTATTAATTGGTCCTGTTATGTTAATTAAAAGCGGTGCTTTAACAAATCCATTATTTACTACTTTAACTTTCCCTTCAAATGAAATCGAATAGGAATATGGATAAGTAAATGGATATATTTTTGCACTCGCATTCACATCGACATTTATTTCTACTACTACATCTACTCGCCAAAGGCTTAGCCTTTCAATAACTATTTCACATTGCAATGCGCCATTAATGATTTCAGACTTTGCTATTGACTTAAAATTGATATTACAGTATTTTTTTGTATTTGAATGATAATGAAGTTCTAACGACTTACTGTTTTTCAAATAATCTAAGAAAGCATTATATCCTTTATATTGATTTAAGAAGATTAATGCTCCTCCAATTTCCGCGATTGGATTATCTTCCTTAATCAAAAGATAGTCATCACCAAATTTTAAATATGTGTTTTCTTTTATAACTCCTAATCCTGTAGGTGAAGAATAAAGCGTTGAAGTACGATAATCAAAATGAAACTCAACACCTTTATCGTTTACTAAATATAAATGTCTCATTATAGATAATTTCCTCCTAACGCTTTATTTATTGAATCAATATCAAATTCACTTGAACTAGTATTCACGGTTACATTATTTGTAGTGCTTTGGCTATTGTTATTCGTTGTACTAGATTTTTTATTATTGGTTATTCCTAATGTTCCACCGAGCCAATTACCAAAATCACCTAGTCCTTTGCCAATCTTTCCAAAAAAATCTCCAACCTTTTCAAATACTTTACTGATTGCTCCAATGATTTTATCGAGTAACCACATTATTGGTTCTAGTATTTTAAATAGGATTTCTAGCACTGGAACAAGTATTGCTCCTACAACTTTAGCGACTATTTCAATTAGAGGAGCTATTAATTCTAACAAGCCTGCTAACATTTCAAACTGACCTAAAAGTGGAGCTAATAATGCTTCAATCAAAGGCATTAGCAAATCAATAATTCTTACAACTAAATTAATAACTATTTCAAATATTGGCATCAATGCATCCATCAAAACTTGTACTATATTCATAATTGGTTCAAGTAGTCTCATAAAAGTTTCGCCAATCTTCATAAGCATTTCTTTAAATGTTTCACTCTGCATTAATGCCATTGCTAAAATCGCTATTAATGCGCCAATTCCAAGGGTTGCAAAGTTTATACCAGTTCCAGCAAAAATACCACCTTCACCTGTTGCATGTAATAAAAGTTTAAGTCCTTTTAATATTGGCATCAGTTTTCCGATGGTTGCCATTACAGGACCAATAGCTGCAATAAGTCCTATAAATATTAATATCATATTTCTAGTACCTTCGTTCATACCATTCCACTTTTCTAACCACGACTTTATTGTTGGGATTATTTTATCTCGAATAACACCAAGTAACATCTCTAAATATGGTAAAACAATCGAAGCAATATCCATTGATAAACTCGATAACGCTTGTTTAGTTCTAGCGATATTATTTGTGAAAGCATCCGCTTGTTCTGCTTGTTCGTTTGTAATGATTCCTAAATCACGACACTCTTGTCTTAAATCTTTTATCGCTTGTTCTTCACTGGATAACATCGGTAATAATTCACTACCTAATTTATCACCAAAGAACTCATTAGCAAGTCCTACTTTTAATGATTCATCTTTTACTTTTGCTAACGATTTTCTAATCAGTTCGAATGCTTGGTCAGCATTTAAGCCTTGTAAATCTTCTACACTTAATCCAATTGCTGATAAACTTTCAGAAACTTTATCACCATTGCCTGTAGCAATATCACCAAGAATTGCATTGACCTTCACAAAGCCCTTTTGTAGGCTCGCTGTTTCGACTCCGCAGATACTGGCAACATGGTTCCACTCTTGTAATTGCTCGGCACTGAGCCCAATTTTGGCGGCTGTGTCGCCAATTTCATCAGCAGTTATCGCACTCTTTGTAGCAAGTGCTGATAAAGCAGTAACAGCCCCTAAAATAGGAGCTGTTACATTCTTTGTTAATGTTGATCCAATCGATGCAATCTTATCCCATTTTGCATTTCCTAGATCATTAATTTTATCTTTTGTTTTCTTTAATTCATCATTGAGTTTCGATACTTCAGCTTCCGAATACTGTACATTTCTTTGAAGTTGGTCGAACTCCTTCTGGGACATCGCACCAATCTTAACCGCTTCTTTTGCTTTTTCAAGTTGCTCATTTTGATTTTGAAGTTTCTTTTTAGTATCGGTTAATATGGAGTTTAATTTATCTTGTTTATCTTTCCATAAAGAAAGATTGTTTGTATCAAATTTTAAATTATTATTAATAGCTTTTAAATCTTTTTCTTGTTCTTTAAGTTCACCTTTAATTCCCTTTAGCTCATTATCTAAGTCTTTACCATCAAGTCCTAATTTAATATTAATACCTTTTATTGTTTCACTCACACTTTCACCTCCTTGTTTTCGAGCAGAAAAAAAGACACATTACTGTGCCTTAAATCATTTGTCCAATTTTTTATTTATTAATATCTATAATTACCTTGTTACAACATTTGCAAAAATGAGCAGGCATTTTGTACATCCATGCTCCACCTTTTTCAAACATACCGAATTCTTTAATTACAATTGCACCTTCAATCGAACTCCATCTTGAACGCAATTTAGGGATTTTCACTCCCTCAGGAATAAAGTGAAATGTTTCTCCAGGAGTATTTATTACACCTTTAGTCATTTCGTTTTCACAATATGGACATTTCATAGTTTATCTCTCCTTCAAATGCTTTATAACATCATCTAGTAATCTCCTTGTCAAACTACCTCTTAAAAGCATATCATCCGGTAAATTGTCCAAAGAATAAAACTCTGCACTCTCTGTTTCATCATTTTTAATGAAAGCCCCAGATACTATTTTCGCTAAATAAATAATCCAAACTAATCGCATATCATCTCTTTCATATGTTTTAAAAAGTGTTAAATTATCTATATTATAGCCTGACTCCTCAAGAACCTCTCTTTTTGCAGCTTCTTCTATTGATTCACCTAAGTCCCTATATCCACCAGGAAAAGTTAATTTCCCCTTTTCTTTTTCCTTTTTTAACTTAATCATCATGAATTGATTTTTCTCATCAAAACAGACAACTACAGCACAAATGTTAAAATAATTATTGAAATCTATAAATTTGCAACTACTACATTTTTTAACCTTATTATTATCAATAATTGTTTCTTCAAGTTTATTTCCACATTTAGGGCAAAATAGCATTTCAAGACCCATTTCAAAACACCAACTTTCATATGAAAATTATACCATTTTTATTTCTTAAAGTAAAAAGTTATCTATATCTGATTGAGTGCAATATCTATCGCCTTCTTCACGCTTACTAACTTCTATTTCAATATCGACAATCTCCATATAAGTTTCTAAATCAAAATGCTTACTATCTTCAACTGATATTCCTAGTTTTGAAAGATTATAGATTATGCTAGCTGTACCACCATACCTTTCTTTACTTGGGCTGTGGGAATGTTTGATTACCTTGCTTTATCGTTCCTAGCATTTCTGCAATAGTAACCGATATATTCTCCAAATTAGCAACATCAGTTATTACTTCAAAGTCAAAATTAGTTAAAAATTCATGATAACTTTGTTTTGTATATGGACGGTGTAAGATATAAGTAATCCTAAAAATAACATCGATAATCTCAGAAAAGTTTTCTTCTTTATCTTTGACTGAATCCATTACTTTAACATCGCTAAATAGTTCTTTCCCAAATACCTTTTTATATTCAATAATAGTAAAAAGGGAGGATTGAAGTTTTAATTCAACATTCCCTATTTTTAATTGTCTCTCCATTTTACACTCCTCCAAACACTGGTAATTCTGGCTTTTCAGTTAAGAATGTAGAATAATTAGCATCACCAACTTTTGCAATTCTTCTTAACACTAATTTATCTCCTACTTCTATTGGTCGAGCAGTAATAGTTAAAGATACACTGTTTGCTTCGACTGAATCAGCTTTAGTTTTTGTTGCACTTCCTACAGGAGTTGCAGTACATAAGAAATACCAAATTCTACGAGCTTTGTTGTCCCCTTGTATTTCATATCCTAAAGCAAATGTTTTAACATC
>JAVBPB010000123.1:0-27574 GCA_031549965.1 Mobilisporobacter sp.
TTATTTTGATTTTGATTTTGATTTTGATTTTGATTTTGATTTTGATTTTGATTTTGATTTTGATTTTGATTTTGATTTTGATTTTGATTTTGATTTTGATTTTGATTTTGATTTTGAGAAAGTATTGGTTGTTAAGATGTGAATATTTTTTTACTATAAATATATTATATATTAAAAAATAATTTTTGTAAAGTATTTTTTTATAAAATTCATGGTTAATTATAATTTTATGTAAAAATAACACCACAGCAATAACAAAGTAAGATGGATGAAACATTTTGAATTAATAAAACGGTAGACTAATCATAAACACTATGAAAACATTAAAAATTTTTATAGAAAATATTTATAATACAAACTAACATATATTTGAAATATCTAAATATAATTGAAAAAGTCCTATAACCAAGTATATTAATTTTGAAGAGCAATGTGATAATACTATTATTCCTCAATATCAAAATACCAAATTTAAGACTTTTCCATTTCTTCCAATATTCTAGAGATAATTCAACAAAAACCTAAACATGCTTCTTCTAAAACAACAAATCCGATTTCTTTTTAAGTAATTTAGACCCATTAACAATAGAGATCACACCAACAGTCACGCCCGCCACTATAATTATTATTCCGACTACCAAATTACCTACACCTACATGGCTCATTGTTCTATATATTTTTTCACCCATAGCAAACTGCTAACTAAAGCAAATAAAAATTCATACATTCAAGAGCTTCTCTTAACATTCTTTTGCAATTCTTTGATGTATTTTCTCACTCTAAATCTATTTTTTTATATTGGCTATTTTTTCGGCTGTTGGCTGACTTCACCAATTGCTCGCCATTCATCTTTGTTAGCAGTTTTTCACCTCTTTTCTTTTTATTTTATATTTAGTCTCAAACTACCCTGCTATCATTTAAGTTACTTTCTTACTTCTTTATTTTTGACAAATATTCTTCGTTTAACCATTTTGAAAACTCATTATTTGTTCTTAAATATCAAAACTATTTTGCACCATATTGATCATAGTAAGCATCAATTGATAATTTTAATTTATCATCAATTATTATTTCACCATTATATGGTTTATTATACAAATGCTCCACAACTTCTTCCATAGTTACAATAGCAGTAGTACTAATACCATAGTTTTCTTCTATTTCTTTTAATGCACTTTTTTCTCCTTGTCCTCTTTCCATTCTGTCCACTGATACCACAAGACCAAGTACATTAACATTACCCTGAGCATTTAAGATAGGTAATGTTTCACCTATAGATGTTCCGGCAGTTGTTACATCTTCAATTATCACAACTTTATCATTATCAGCAATTGGACTTCCCAATAAAATGCCTGTATCCCCATGGTCTTTTACTTCTTTTCGATTAGAACAATATTTAATATCTTTTTCATATAACTGACTTATTGCCATTGTTGCTGTAACACTTAAAGGTATACCCTTATAAGCCGGCCCAAATAAAATGTCAAAATTCAAACCAAACTTACTTTCAATAGCTCTAGCATAATATTCACCCAATTTAATAAGCTGAGAACCAGTTCTATAATAACCAGTATTTACAAAAAATGGTGTCTTTCTTCCGCTTTTAGTGGTGAAATCACCAAATTTTAATACTTTACAATCTACCATAAATTCAATAAACTCTTTTTTATATTGTTCCATGTCTTTCTCCTTTTAATTTATTTACAAAATTTTTTACACCTGTTTTATTTGTCTTAAACATAAGTAAAATTAACTACTTAACAATTCCAATTAATTCATTTATATCATTAAAACTGTATTTTTTCATATATTCTTCTATTCCGTTAATTATTTCTAATGTAGCATATGGATTTGTAAAATTAGCAGTTCCAACTGAAATCCCACTGGCACCAGCAAGAATAAATTCTATAGCATCTTCATAATTCGATATTCCACCCATTCCTATAATTGGCAACTTAACCGAATTAGCAACCTGATAAACCATCCTTACTGCAATTGGCTTTATTGCAGGGCCTGATAAACCACCTGTTTTATTAGCAAGCAAAAAAATCCTCTTATTAATATCTATCTTCATTCCTGTTAAGGTATTGATTAAAGATAGAGCATCCGCTCCTCCTGCCTCAGCAGCTTTTGCGGTTTCCGTAATATCTGTAACATTTGGACTTAATTTCATAATAATCGGCTGTTTTGCTACTTTTTTGAGCTCTTTAGTAATTGATTCAACCGCTTTAGGATTTTGACCAAAAGCAATGCCACCTTCCTTTACATTAGGACATGATATATTTATTTCCAAAAGATCTACTTTAGTATCCCCTAATTTTTCCACAACTTCAATATAATCTTCTGTAGTTTTTCCACAAACATTTACTATAATTTTTGTATCAAATTGCTTTAAAAATTTAATATCTCTTTCTACAAAAACATCAATACCCGGATTTTGAAGACCTACTGCATTTAGCATACCACTACTGGTTTCGGCAATCCTTGGGGTATTATTCCCAATCCATGGGTGATTTGCAACTCCCTTTGTAACTACTGCACCAAGCTTATTTAAATCAACAAAGTCACAATATTCTTTTCCTGAGCCAAAGGTTCCGGATGCGGTCATTACAGGATTTTTAAGGGTGACACCTGCTATATTAACTGAAGTATTCATTAAAACAGTACCTCCTCTGCTAAAAATACAGGTCCTTCTTTACATACTCTTTTATTTTTAACTTGTAAATTCTCATCAACATCTTTTGAGTTACAAACACATGCAAGACATGCACCAATTCCACAGGCCATTCTTTCTTCCAGAGACAAATATGCCTCTATATTGTTTTCTAAAGCAAATTCTTTTATACCCTTTAGCATTGGAGTTGGACCGCAGGCATAAATAACATCTGCTGTAAGAGAATTTTCTTTTATACAGTCAATTACATTACCTTTAGTTCCTACACATCCATCTTCTGTTGAAATATAAACTTGTCCATATTTTTCAAATTCAATATTTAAAAATAAATTATCTCTATATCCTAATACAATACTTTTTTCGCATTCAAGTTGCTTTGTAAGTTCTAACATTGGGGGAATACCAATTCCTCCTCCAATTATAATTGCCTTTTTATTTTTAAGGGGAAAACCATTACCCAAAGGCCCCATAATCTCAATCTCATCATTTTCTTTTAATTTAGAAAACTCATCTGTTCCCTTTCCTGCAATTCTATAGACTATACGGATAGAATTTTCTTCTTTGTTAATTTCACATATACTTATTGGCCTTGGTAAAAGCCTGTTTTCTGCATTACAATACAAAGATATAAACTGTCCCGGAACACATAAAGAAGAAATTTCTTCATTCTTAATAATCATACTGAATATATCTTCTCCTATTTTTTCCTGACTTTGTATTAAAGATTTTTTCTTTATTATTTTGCTCATGGTTCCTCCTAAAATATAGTTAAAAATTGGATTAACGTAATTATAAACTAAAACAATCTTTATTTCAATTAAAATTTATATTAAATCAGTAAAACAGAGTAATACAGTGGAATTTACTTTGGAAATTGAGTTTATCACAAATTATTTTTAATATATCAATAAAAATATTGACAAATTATTTTATATAGGATATAATTTTATCAAAACGTTTGTTCGCCAAAATATCTAAAATTTATATATTATTTTCTCTCTTTCTACTTTTTTAATGATTCTATAATATTAATTCATTGGAGGTTAAAAATGATTGAAGTAACTAATTTGACTAAAGAATTTAAGTCATATAAAAAATTTCCCGGATTTAAAGGAGCCATAAAATCACTTTTTTCCAGAGAAATTATAAAGAAGTTAGCTGTTGACGATATATCTTTTAAAATTAACTCAGGAGAAATTGTCGGATACATAGGTAGTAATGGTGCAGGAAAGTCAACTACTATTAAAATGATGACTGGAATTCTTGTTCCAACCTCTGGTAAATGTACTGTTGATGGCATTGAGCCATATAAACACAGACAACAAAATGCTAAAAAAATTGGTGTTGTTTTTGGACAAAGAACTCAGCTATGGTGGGACTTACCTCTTACTGAAACCTTTACTGTACTTAAAGAAATTTATCAGGTATCCGATAATGATTTTGCCGAAAGAATGGAATTTATAAACAAAGTACTTGGAATTGAAGAATTTGCAAGCAGTACTGTAAGAACATTATCACTTGGTCAGAGAATGAGAGCGGATCTTGGCTCTGCACTATTACATAATCCTAAAGTACTTTTTCTTGACGAACCAACTATTGGACTTGATGTTGTAGTTAAGGATAAAATAAGAGAAGCTATTAAAGAAATTAATGCTAAATACAATACCACAGTTATATTAACCACCCATGATTTAACTGATATAGAAGAACTTTGCAACAGAATTATTATAATAGACTCTGGAAAGAAAATTTATGATGGCACAATTAAAGAAATTAAAAATTCTTATGGATTTATGAGAACTGTTTCCATAGATATATTAAAAAATAGTTTAAATAAAAAATTAGATTTTTATAAAACTTTTTCCTTATCAGATGAAGATCTAAAAGCAGATATTTCATCCTCAAAAATAACTGTTTCATTTAACAAACAGAAATTAAATGTTTCCCAAATCATTTCATATGTTTCTGAAAACTGTGAAGTAGTTGATATTTCAATAAAAGAAACTGATATTACAGATATTGTAAAAAACATCTATTCAAATGGAGCGGTGTAATTATGAATGTAAATAAAATATTAAAAATCTACTTCCCCTTTACGCTTAATGAAATTAAGGCCCGAATGAGTTATCGAATAAGTTTTTATTTTTTTATAATTGGATCAATTCTGGGTATATTAGTACAGTATTTTTTATGGAAAGCTATTTTTCAAAGTTCTAATAAAGATATAATAAATGGATTTACATTTAATAATATGTCAACTTATATAATAATTAGCTATTTAGTATCCTTATTAGTTAATTCAATCAGAACTAACGAAATTTACTATGATGTTACCGATGGAAGTATAGCTTCTAACTTAATTAAACCTATTAATTATAAAACTAAGATATTATTTACCTCCATTGGTTCTTTTAGTATTAATTTTATTACATTGGCACTTCCGATATGGCTGGTCGTAAATATCTCAAACTTTATAATCTCAGGAACACTTTCATTTAATATTTATAACTTATTAATATCAATGTTAAGTACAATTTTAAGTTTTCTAATTAATTTTTTATTTAGTTTTAGTTTTTCCTTACTATCATTTTATACTACATATATGTGGGGACTTAATATGTCTAAAACTGCTATTATTAGATTCTTTTCAGGAGAAATAATTCCAATTGCCTTTTTTCCAATAACAGTTCAGTCCATTATGAGTTTCTTTCCATTTGCGTCAATGAACTACACTCCTGTTATGATTTATCTGGGTAAACTACAAGGACAAGATTTACTATTTGCTTTATTAAACCAGATAATCTGGATAATTATATTATTTTTATTTAGTGAATTTTTCTGGAATCATGCTATTAAAAAACTTACATTACTTGGCGGTTAATATTTGAAAGGATGCTTTATGAAAAAAATTATAAGATATTTAGGTTTATATAAAATATTTTTAGTACAATACATAAAAAGTTTAATGCAATCAAAAGTTGATTTTTTTATTGGGCTGTTTGCCTTTTTGTTCACTCAAATATCTGGTATTGTGTTTTTACAATTAATTTTTTCGCATATACCTAGTTTAAACGGCTGGTCATTACATGAACTTATTTTTATCTATGGTTTTGCCCAGTTGCCACGTGCTATTGATCATCTTTTCACAGACTATTTATGGATTTTTGCTTCAAGCGGTGTTAGAATGGGACTCTTTGATAAATATCTTCTAAGACCAATTAATCATCTATTTCAGATAGTTGCTGAAAGATTTCAACCAGATGCATTTGGCGAATTAATTGTTGGTATTGTATTAGTTAGTTATGCAAGTGTAAAACTAGATATTCAAATCACTCCCCTTAAAATTGTTTTATTCATAATTTCAGTACTTGCAGGTGCAGTTATATATACGTCAATTAAATTATTCTTTACTTCTTTAGCCTTTTGGATTAAAGATAGCCAGGGAATATTACAAGTCGCATACGAACCTGGAAACTTTGCAAAGTATCCAATAACAATATACTCAAAACCAATTCAATTCATCTTATGTTTTGTGCTTCCATATGGTTTTGCAGCATTTTTTCCAGCAAGTTATTTTTTGCAAAAAGAAACTTTTCTAAAAAGTTTAGGTATTGAAGTAATCATAGCTATAGTGTTCTTTTTTATATCATATAAGTTCTTCAAAATTGGAACAAATTCATATGAAAGTGCAGGCAATTAATTTTAGCTTTTCAAAATGCTATTTCACAAAAAATGGAATATTGTTAGAATCTCCTGACAATATTCCATTTTAGGAAGCTACTACGTATGTTTTATATAATCTAAATTAAAAGCACAATACAGTCAATTTATTATTACAATCAACCATATTGTGCTTTTCTCAACTACAAGCCTTAACTTAATTTACGTCCAGTTAAGACGCCCATTACAGAAGCCATCATAAGGCCTCTTGTCCATCCACTAGAATCTCCCAAACAGTACAGACCTTCAATGTTAGTATCAAATTCTTTACTCATTTTAATTCTATTACTATAAAACTTTATTTCTGGTGAATATAACAAAGTCTCAGTACTTGCAAAACCTGGTACAACTGTATCAACTGATTTAATAAAGTTTATAATATTCATCATTGTTCTATACGGCATGGCTGAAGTAATGTCTCCTGCTACTGCATCAGGCATTGTAGGCCTTACATTAGAGCGTTCTAATTCATCCTGCCATGTTCTTTTGCCTTCTAAGATGTCTCCAAACCTTTGTACCAATATTTGACCATTACCTAACATATTAACAAGCTCCCCAACTTTTTTTGCATATTCAATTGGCTGATTAAAAGGCTCACTAAAATTGTGAGAACACAATATAGCTAAATTAGTATTATTTGATTTTAATTCCTTATATGAATGTCCATTAACAATAGCTAAATCATTATCATAATTTTCCTGACTAACAAAACCACCAGGATTTTGACAAAAAGTTCTTACTTTATTTTTAAAAGGTAAAGGATATCCTATTAATTTTGATTCGTATAAAACATTATTTACTTCTTCCATTATTTCATTACGAACCTCAACCCTTACTCCAATATCAACTGTACCTGGTTGATGTAAAATATCATGAGCTTCACACATTTTTTCCAGCCAGTCAGCTCCTTTTCTTCCTGTCGCAACTACAATATTTTCTCCATACACGCTGATTTCTTCTTTATTATGTACATCATAAATAATAACTCCTTCACATCGGTTGTTATTTATAATTAAGTCTTTACATGCATAAGAAAATTTAATTTCCACACCTTTTTCAATCAGATAGTTTTGAATCTTGCCATAAATTACTTGTGCAGCCTCTGTTCCTAAATGTCTTATAGGGCAATCCACTAATTTTAGTCCTGATTTAATGGCATTTCTTCTAATGTCCTTTACTTTTTCATCATTGTTAATACCTTCAATTTTAGTATCTGCACCAAATTCAAGATAGATTTTATCTGTATAATCAATTAATTCCTGAGCATAATCTGCCCCAATTAAATCCGGAAGATCTCCTCCAACCTCATAGCTTAGTGACAATTTACCATCTGAGAATGCTCCTGCTCCTGAAAAACCTGTAGTAATGTGACAATATGGCTTACAGTTAACGCATTTTTTAGTTTTTGACTTTGGACAACTTCTGTTTTCGATATTTTTTCCTTTTTCAATTAAAAGAATCTTTTTACTAGTATTATTTTTAATCATTTCCAGTGCTGTAAAAATTCCTGCCGGACCCGCACCTACAATTATAACATCATAATTCATTAAGCTTTCTCTCCATTCTTTTCATCTACTTTATCATTACCTATTTGGGGTATATTTATCAATTTATTGGTTTCAACATTAATATGATCTAAATTCTGGTATGCAATAGTTTTTGTGGGCAAGTTTCTACTCTTAAGCATCTTTGCAACTTTTACTTTAATTAATGAATAAATTACTGCAAAGGTTGGTACTCCGGCAATCATTCCAATAAATCCAAAAATTCCTCCAAAGAATAAAATTGAAAATATTACCCAAAAGCTTGACAAGCCAGTAGCGTCTCCAAGAATCTTTGGTGCTATTATATTTCCGTCTATTGCTTGTAAAACTATAATAAATAAAATATAATATAAACATTTTACCGGATCTACCAAAAGTATTAGTATAACACTTGGTATTCCTCCAATATATGGACCAAAAACTGGTATAATGTTGGCAATACCGGATAGCACACTTATAAGTAATGGAAATGGCATATTAAATGTACTTAAGAATATAAAGCATATAAATCCTACAATAGTTGAATCTATTATTATTCCTGTAGTAAATCCACTAAATACTTTATGAGTAAATCTACCTGTTTCAAGAATCCAATTTGCTCTTTCAAGTTTAAAGACAGCATAAATTATCTTTTTAGATTGAGCTATAAACATATCCTTACTAATTAGCAAATAAATAGAAATAATAAATCCAATTATTATATCCTTAAGCCCCAAAAGTACATTAACTGCACCTGATGTAACTGTTGAAAGAATATTATTAATTTGTGGCATCAATACATTAGATAACCAATTTTGAATAAATTCATATACATCTTCAAATGCACCATCTATAAACTCGGAAATCTGATAATTATTAGCTAATATACCATCCAGCCAATTAGCAAGACTTTTATAATAGTTTTGAAAATTCTCAAATATTCCAAATATACTTGATAAAAGATTAGGAATAATAATCATAAATATAATCCCAAGTAATAATATTACAACTACAACTGTTAACAATACACTTAATCCATGTGCAATTTTTTTTGTCTTTTGCAAACTTTTTTTGCTTTTAGCTAATAATCTCAGCATTAACTTTTCAAAAAATACCATAATAGGATTTAATAAATAAGCAATGACTAATCCATATAAAACTGGTTTTAAAATTTTAAGTATATCACCTAATACACTTTTTACTGAATCAAATTTAAAGATTATTACAAAACAACATAAACTTGCAAGTATTACCAAAAACACAGTAATTCCCCAGGATAAATATCTTTTGTCCCATTTTTTGTCCATATATTCCTCCACATATTTATTTTTGCCTATCATAACTGAAATACCAAAATCATGATTCTAAATTCATCTTTACTTACTTCATAAATTATAACATGTATATAATGTTTGAACAAGCAGTTTGTTTATGGGGTTTAAAAAGATTTTACATTTAAGAATTTTAAATATGTAAATATTATTAGGTAATATCCATATAGATAAAATAAAGAGCTGGCTATTTACATCTAATTCTTAACTTTCCATAACATTTTTGAATATGTGAAGTTAAGTTAAATATAAATTAGCAAACTCTAATTAATTTACTATAAATTGTAATATGTTTTGTTATTAGCCACAGTTTCGACTATCTCTTTTCCTGAACTAAAATCATCAAATTTACCATCCTGAATTCCATTTATAACCTTTTGAAGCAAATCTTCATAATAAACGTAAGAATTCGAATCTGTATCGGTCACATCAGTAAAGTTCTCTTTTGTTGACATATCTGTTAATCTGGCATATTCGTCTTTTACTTGTGAAATTAAATTATCTCTATTCATACAATCACCTTTCGTAAGCATTTAGTATACAAGTTTATTAGTTTAATAATATTATGCTTTAAAAGGTTTTGTTTTATTCTTTGTCTTGGCATTTGTAGTATTTTTCTATATCTTCTGGCCCTCGTACTATGGTTTTTGTAATCTTAAGTGTACCCTTTTTATTAGCTTTTGTTCTCCAGTCAACCATATATATTTTGTTTCCTACAATTTCTATTCCAGTTATGCCTTTTGTATTAATACAGCATCCAGTATTATAATATGGCAATTCATTACCCTTTGGAAATCTTGGACGATGGGTATGACCACATATTAGTATTTTTTTATTTGTTCTGATCCATTTTTTATATTTTTTTTCAATTTTATGTCTTTTATAAAGCTTGTTCGCAGGGCTTGTAGGATTACGAAAACCTACTACATGTAAAAATCTCCAAATATATCTAAGCATAATCATAGATATTATCCATAACTGATCATTCATTAAATCCCCTTGATGACCATGTACAACAAATATCTCCTGACCAGTTTTTCTTGTTTTTAATATTAGTCCTTCTTTAGGCTTTATTCCTGGAAATAATTTATAATTACTCTGTTGATAATCATCATAAAAATAATAATAATTATTTTTAACAAATAGTTTATTTTTTAAAATAATATTATGATTTCCATACAATAAAATAAACCTGTTTTTATCATAAAATTTTTTTATTACTGTAAACACATCACCATGAGCAAGTCTTATATGTTTAAAATCTGTATATTCCCATAACTCATCTCCATCTCCGGCTTCAATGTAAGTATATCCTTGATTATAATAATAATCAAGAGCATGTAATAAAACACCCTGATTCCTTGTAAATTCATCTGATACACTATCATCCCCTCTATGAATATCACTAAATATAATAAATTTAGAATTTTCATCAAAATATTTTACAGTCGCATTTTTATATGCATTATTCAATCTTTTTTCTGTATACATTTTTCCTCCTATTATGTTAATCAAATTAAATTACATAATAATTAGTATAATCAAATTATTTAATTTAATGCCCTGTGGACAAATTTATCCGTTTATTAGTAATGTTATCTTATTGCAAGTTTGCAAGTTTTTTAAAGCTATCCACAGTTTCTTTAATTAAAAAAAGCACTAATAAGCTTTTGTCTTATTAGTGCTTTATATTTAATCGTTTATAATTCTAACTGCCTTTATAGGTGTTCTATAGTAAAGATTTGAGATTTTAATTCCCGTTCTTGCATTGCTGGCATGAATTACCTGCCCATTACCAATGCACATAGCTACATGATTGATTGAACCACCATTACCATAAAAAATTAAATCTCCTGGTCTTGCCTGTGATGTTTTAATAACTGTACCGCATGAAGCTTGACTTCTTGATGTTCTGCTGATTGAATATCCAAAATGTTTATATATAGACATTGTAAACCCAGAACAATCAGTTCCATTAGTTAAACTAGTTCCACCCCAAACATATCTGTTACCTAAAAACTGCTTAGCGTAAGATACCATATTAGCTCTTACTGATGAAACTCCAGTTGAACTATTTTCTGAAATTTCAGTAACTGCAACTGCTTTTTTAAGTTCATATGAAATTTCTACGTATTCTTTAGAAACAAATCCTTCATCTCTATCTACTTCAACTTTAACCCATCCATCAAGTTCTTCTAAAACTTCTAATTCCTCAGCTCTTGGAATTAATGTCAGTGTTTTTGCATCCATACTTGGCTCTAATCTTACTCTTAAAGATGATGTATTAATTACTACAGCAGTTTTTGAACCAACAACCTTAGCAAGTTCTTCTGCTTCTTTACCTGTAATTAAATAATCTGCATTAACATATCCGTTAACTTTTCCAGATTTAATTCTTGCCCATCCATCTTCAATAGATATTATTTTACAGCCGGCGTTTTTAACTAATTTACCAATAATTTTTCCATCTTCATTAGCTTTGTCTCTAATATTTAAATAATTGCTAACATTAGCAATACCTATATTATCATATTCTGAAGCTTCGCTTTTTGTAGCCTCTTCGGTTTCTTCAGTACTGTTTGAGGTATCATTTGCCTCAACAGCATTTATTTGTTCTTGAATTAATTCTTCATCCAACTCTGCTGATTCTGTTACTGGTTCAGTAGTATCTTCTATAAGCACTGTTTCATCATAATATTCATTAAGTGGTATTGTTATTCCTGCAAGAGGAACTTCAGTTTCTACTGTAGCAGCCGTTACATTTGAAACCCAAACACTTCCCAAAATAACCATGGTACTTGTCATGCTAAGTGTCATCTTTTTAAGTATATTTCTGTTCATAGATTATCCTCCGAAATAGTATCCGATTATTTGTTACAAATTTATTAACATTGTTACAAACTTATTATAGCAATGATTGGTAAATTTGTCAATAGTGTGTCAGATTTTTTTCTTTTATGTTAACCGAAGCTGCAACCCTATAATTATATATATTTTCAACGCTTTTTGTCAATAAAAAAGAGCAAAATAGGTATAAATTACCTATATCGTAATTTATACCTATTTTTATTATAATATAAAATATTTTAGTGCAAACAATGCAGCTAATATATACATAACCACTGTAATTTTCTTAAGCTTACCAGTTAATAAGTTTAAAACAACATATGTGATTACACCCATAGCAATACCTTCTGAAATACTATACATAAATGGCATTGCAATTATTGTAATAAATGCAGGAATTCCCTCTGTCATATCTTCAAAATTAATTTTAGATACTGATGCCATCATATAAAATCCTACAATAATTAGTGCAGGAGCTGTAGCAAAAGATGGAATTGCAAGAAATATTGGTGAAAGGAATGTTGCAAGTCCAAATAAAATTGCAGTTGTAAATGCCGTAAGTCCTGTTTTCCCACCTGCAAGCACGCCTGAAGCACTCTCTATGTATGTTGTTACTGTAGATGTTCCAAGCATTGAACCACCAGTAGTCGCAATTGCATCTGCAAGTAATGCTCCTTTGATTTTTGGTAATTTACCATTTTTATCAAGCATATCAGCTTTTGATGCCACGCCAATCAAAGTACCTAGTGTATCAAATAAATCAACAAATAAAAATGCCATAACAACTGCAAAAAATTCAAATGTTAATATATTGCTAAAATCTAATTTAAAAAATATTGGTGACAAACTTGGTATTCCAAATCCATCTGACAAGTTTGGATATAAACTATATAGAGATAATTCAGGGCTTGGCACATATAGTCCTGTAGCTTCACAAATAATACCTACTAAATATGTTCCAAGGATTCCCCAAAGAATTCCACCTTTTACATTTTTAACCAATAAAACACCTGTAAAAATTGTACCCACTATTGCAAGTATTGCTGTTATGCCTACATTATTAAAATTAGCAATTATTTCACCTGCTTCATTTTTAAATGAATCCATGGACACAAGTCCTACTAGCGTTGCATCATTGTTTATAACTATTTTAGCATTTTGTAATCCAATAAATGTGATGAACAATCCGATTCCAACGCTAACCGCATATTTAAGGTTAGTAGGAATTGCATTAAATATTGCTTCACGAACATTTACTAGAGATAGTAATATAAATATTACACCTTCAATAAATACTGCTGTAAGTGCTGTTTGCCAACTGTATCCCATTGCTATTACTACAGTAAAAGCAAAGAATGCATTAAGTCCCATACCTGGTGCTAATGCAAAGGGGTAGTTTGCAAAAAATGCCATACATAATGTACCAATCATTGAAGCCAGTGCTGTGGCTGTAAAAACTGCACCTGCATCCATCCCTGTAGCTGACAAAATATTTGGATTAACAGCAAGAATGTATGCCATTGTCATAAATGTGGTTATACCTGCCATTACTTCCGTTCTTACATTGGTTTTGTTTTCTTTAAGCTTAAAAAGCTTTTCTAGCATTTTCAAAATCCTCCTTTATTTTATTCAAGGATTATAATAGCAAAAATGCTATATTCTGTCAATATTTCTTTATTTTATCAATCCTCCACAACCGCAAAAACTAATTTTGTAATAAATTTGACAAATTTGATAATTACTAGTATAATTGCTATTATATTAAGTTGTTTTTATCAACATTTTCTTTAAAGTTTGTTTATTTTTTATTCATATTTCACAAAAACATGTTGATGTAATTTTATTTAAAGAAAGGATGATTTTATGTTTTGGAGAAAATGCATTTTATTTAAAATTTTTATTGGGATCTTTCTTCCACTTATAATTGTACTTATTTTAGCTAGTCAAATGGTACTTAACAAAGTAGAAGAATCCATTATAAAAATTACCAAGAATCAATTAGTAGCACAATCAGAAGAAGTTTCTGCAAAAGTAAATGATTTTTTTACAAAGTATATTGAGGTTGTAAATCAAATGAGCAATAACTATCAGGTAGAAAAATTTTTTACAGACTTAACTCTTTCTGGAGAAACAAAGAATAATCCACTCTATCCAGACACTTCAAAAACCTTTGATTATATTCAGGAAGATCCAAATATATCACTTGTTTGGACTGCTGATTTAGATTCAGGTGAAAGCATACGTTCCGGTGGTGTGGTAAAAGGTCTTCCTGATTATGATATGACTGCCCGTTCCTGGTATAAAGAGATTATGGCAAGCAAATCTATGACTATAACTGCACCTTATGCTGATAGTACAACTGGAGATATGGTTGTAAGTATTATGGCACCAATCTATAATTCCTCAAATGAAATGATTGGTGTAGTTGCAATTGATCTCACAATTAATAAATTAAATCAAATGATGGGTGAATTTAAACTTGGAGATACCGGATTTTTTATTCTGACTTCCAAAGATGGTACCATTATTTATCATCCAAACAATGAATTAATAGGTAAAAACATTGCAGAAGCTGAGCTATCACAAGAAATTTTAGATAATTTAGCCAATAATTCAGGCGGTGAGATTCAATTTACAAGCCAGTCCACAATGTGTTATGGGAACCTTAGCATATTGGATACAATTGGCTGGTCTGTACTAGCTGGATTTCCAGAAGCTGAATTTTACTCCGGATATAATTCCATTCAAAATGCCTTATTTACAATCTTTGGAGGAGCACTACTTGTATTACTATTATTAATAATTGGTATTTCTTTAAATATCGTTAATCCAATTAGAAAACTATCTAAATCCATGAATCAGATTGCCGATGGCAAACTGGACGTTTCAATTGTTGTTAAAAGCGTAGATGAAACCGGACGTATTGGCATTGCCATGAAAAGAACAGTTGACAGACTTTCAGAGTACATATCCTACATTGATGAAATAACCCAAATCCTTAATAAAGTAGCACATGGAAATCTTGATTTTGAATTATCTTATTCATATGAAGGAGAATTCTCTAAAATTAAAGAAGCCCTTCTTAATTTAAAATCAAATTTAACTGGAATTTTAAGTAAGATAAATATTTCCGCAGAAAACATTGCAAGAAATTCCACTCAAATATCAGAAAGCTCTCATGAATTATTTGATGGTACCAAAGCTCAAGAAGATACTGTAAGAAATTTGGAATCATTTATTTCTCAAATTTCTATGCAGGTTGAAAACAATGTTCAAAGTGCAATACAAGCCAGTACTTCTGCCTCGGATGTTTCCAAAGAAATAGAAATTAGTAATGTTAAAATGCAGCAAATGACAAAAGCTATGTCTGATATTAAAAATAGCTCCAATGAAATCAGCAAAATAATAAAAACTATAGATGATATTGCATTTCAAACTAATATACTTGCACTTAATGCTGCTGTAGAAGCAGCTAGAGCCGGAAGTGCAGGAAAAGGCTTTGCTGTAGTGGCAGAAGAAGTTAGAAATTTAGCAAGTAAAAGTGCTGAAGCAGCTAATAATACAACTGCCTTAATTGCAAATTCACTATCTGTAGTTGAAAGTGGCTCCCTTATTGCAGACGATACCGCCAAATCCATGCAAACAGTAGTTATAAACTCAAAGAATGTAGCAGAAATTGTTAATAGTATTTCAACCGAGTCAAAAAATCAGGCTCAATTGGTTAAACAAATTAGTAGCAGTGTAGAAGTTATTTCAGGTGTTGCAAACAAAACCACACAAACTGCCAATTTAAATGTTTCGTCTGGAGATGAACTACAAGAGCAAGCCAATATACTACATGAGATAGTAACAGATTTTAAATTCAGCAATGTAGATGGTTATAATATATCTAAATCAAAAAATAAACAAAATAAATACATATCACTTGAAAGTAAGTACTAAAATCAGACCAAAGGCTTTATCATTTAACATAACTTATTATTCTATATTAAAGGCTGTCGCAAAAATGTGACAGCCTTTAATAAATTTATATAATAATACACACTAACCCACCATTACTATCATTTATAACCTTTTGTAATGTCTCTTGCAATTTCAACTGACTCTCATCAGTCATTTTAGAAACCTTAGTTCTGATTCCATCATCAACTAACTGCTTTATAGATTTGCCAAAAATATTTGTATCCCATATCCCCTCTGGATTATCCTTGGTATTTTCTTTTATATATTGGATTAAATCTTCTGCTTGCTCCTGAGTTCCAACAATTGGAGCAATCTCCGTTTCAATATTTGCTTTAATCATATGAACCGATGGTGCTCCAGCTTTTATTTTAACACCATATTTATTTCCATGTTTAATAATTTGAGGTTCTTCAATTGTAATTTCGTTTTGCATTGGGGTTACAACACCATATCCTTTGCCTTTAACCTCATCCATAGCACCAGAAACTTTTGAGTATTCGTTTTTTAGTGTGGCAAGCTCTTTTAAAATACTTATAAGCTGGTATTCTCCCTCAATCTCTGTTCCAATTAAATCGCTTAAAATTTTAAAATAATACGAATCATCAAATTGAACATCCATACCAACACATCCATTTGACATGTTTATTTTATCAATTTTAATTTTTTTAATGTATTGGCTATCATTTTCTAAATTCTCAGGACAAACATCTTTTATTGTTCCTATTTTCTTAATAATTTCTTTTATTTTATTAATTAATTCAGATTTAAGCCAATGATCACAAGGTAACATTTCAATCCATTTAGGTATGTAAAAATCCATTTCTGATACTGGAAATTCATACAAAACTTTACTCATGATTTTGGTAATATCATCTCTTTTTAACTGTTCACAGTTAACTGGCATTGTAGTTACAGCATATTTATCTGATAGTTCCTGAGATAGTTTTACAGCTTCATCAGAATATGGCTTTTCCGTATTTAATAATAAAATAAATGGCTTTCCTAATTTCTTTAACTCGCTAATAGTTTTTTCTTCTGGTGCCATATAATTTTCTCTTTTTAAATCTCCAAAACTTCCGTCACTTGTAATTACTATTCCTATTGTAGAATGATCATTAATAACTTTTTTTGTACCTATTTCTGCTGCCTGAGTAAATGGTATTTCATAGTCAAACCAAGGTGTTTTAACAAGTCTTTCCTGATCATTTTCAATATGCCCTACTGCTCCTTCAACCATATATCCAACACAGTCAATCATTCTGATATTAACGTCTACATCTTCAGAAATTTTTATGTTGGCTGCCTCTTTTGGTATAAATTTTGGTTCGGTTGTCATTATTGTCTTTCCTGCTGCACTTTGAGGAAGCTCATCTTTTGCACGCTCTTTACTATGAACATCCTCTATATTAGGAATCACTAACATATCCATAAATCTTTTAATAAACGTAGATTTGCCCGTTCTGACTGGTCCTACCACACCTATGTAAATATCGCCACCTGTTCTAGCTTTTATGTCATTATAGATATCAAACTGTTCTAGCATAATCTATTCCTCCCTTTTTTATATATATAAGATTATGCTTAAGAAAATAATAATATGACTTTTATTTTGTTTTGTTATTCACATATTGGTTATATTTAGTTTTTCATTCCTCATAAATTTCTAAGTTTACATTATTTTTCTAATGTGATATTATATTTTTGTATATTACTAAAATTTTAATCTTAAATTCAGGAGGAAACTATGGAAGTTAGACAATTAATTAATTTTATGAGCAAAATAGAAAAATTAAAATGTAATACAAGACATTCTTGGACTTCAACTAATCGGCATGAGAGCGTTGCTGAGCACAGTTGGAGATTGTCTATGTTGGCATATTTTGTTAAAGATGAGTTTCCTTATGCAGATATTAACAAGGTTATTTTAATGTGCCTTTGTCATGATTTGGGGGAGGCAATTACAGGTGATATTCCTGCCTTTTATAAAACTGCTAAGGATGAAAATATTGAAAATGATGCTGTTATTCAATTATTAAACGAACTGCCAAGTTCTTTTAAAGAGGAGTTAATATTGTTGTTTGATGAAATGAAATCTCTAAACACTTTGGAAGCAAGAATTTATAAAGCCTTAGATAAGTTAGAAACACTACTGCAACATAATGAAGCTGATATTTCGACTTGGATTCCTTTAGAATATGAGGCAAATCTTACCTATGGAAATGAAAGTGTTAAGTTCTCTGATTATATGATAAAATTTAAAAATGAAATTAATTTAGATTCCGTTAAAAAAATTAATGAAGCTAACTTAGGTTAAAAATTTGAATCCTCTTATATATTTGTATTACTACCACTTAATCAAAAAACACAATTAAAAGTTAACTTTTAATTGTGTTTTTTGATTATTTCATATTTATTCTTAATAAATTACTATTAGAAGTATCAAGAAGCTTAAATTTATGAATTAACTCATCTAAATTATTCGCTTCATTGCTCATTGCATTTGCTGCCGCATCGGATTCTTCTGACATTGCTGTATTACTTATTACAGTATTAGAAATTTGATTTACGCTTGCTTCAATTTGCCCTATTGTAACACTTTGATTTTCAGATGCAATCTTAATTTCTTCAACTATAGTAGCTGTCTCTTTTGATATTTTGGAAACTTTATTAAGTGAATCATTAGTATTCTTCACAATATTAACACCACTATTAACATTTTGCATACTTCTGGTAATCATTTCAGTTGTTTCACTAGCTGCTGCTGCTGAATTTGCGGCTAACTTTCTAACCTCTTCTGCAACTACTGCAAAGCCTTTACCATGAATACCTGCCCTGGCTGCTTCAACAGATGCATTTAATGCAAGTATATTCGTTTGAAAAGCAATATCTTCAATAACTTTTATTACCTTCGAAATATTATTGGAAGAATCAGAAATTTCTTTCATGGCATTAGTCATATCTTCCATACTATTAAGACATTCATTCATATGAGCTAAAGATTTATCTGTAATTACAATTGCATTTTCTGATTTTTCATATGATTGATGAGCCTGTACTCTCACATCATGAACGGCTGAAGTTAATTGACTTATTGCTGCTGCCTGTTCTGTAGCTCCCTGAGCAACTGACCTACTTGCTAAAGACAATTGATCTGAACCTAAGTTAACGCTTTTTGAAGATTGCTGAATCTCTAGCATTGTTTCGTTAATTGATGTAGTAAACTTCTCAATTGCTTGTCCAATAGCAACGAAATCTCCATTATAATCCACACCACAGCGTACAGTTAAATCTCCATGTGACAACGTCGTTAAACATCTGTTTATTTCAGAAATATATATTTTCAGATTTAAAGCTGTTTGTTCCAAGCCTTTTGAAAGCATTCCAATCTCATCTTTTGTCTTTACACCTGTAAGTTTTTGTTCATCGCTGTTTATTCCAATATTACCATCAGCAATATCCATAGTTAAATTTAGAATCTTTTTTAATGGAACTGATACCATTGATCTTACTGAAATTAATAAGATTATAATTATAACTAATGCAAAACCTATTGAAAAAATAATCATTGCTAGTGTAAGGGTTTTCTCCAGATTATCTACCCATGTCATATCCTCAGCAGCGAACATCATTCCTAAAGCCTTCTCACCTGATGTATCAAGAATTGGTACATATTTGCACATATAATGTACTCCAAAGATATAATGATCGTCTACATACTCCATTTTTTGATTTAAAACTGTCTCTATTATATTTTCGCTGGCTTTCGTACCAATATCTCTTTCTCCTTTTTCATTTAATATTGTGTTAGAAAGTATTGTATCTCCAGTATAGATTCCAAATTCACTGCCATCTTGTTCTTTAAATTCATCCATGTATTTTACATTTTCCAAAGCAAATCCATTAGATATAGCACCAATAATATTACCAGCTTCATCCTTTATTGGCGAACCGCCACGTACAGCAAATTTAATTTCATTTCCGACTTCAATTGATGAACTTACTGCTCCTGCTGTAAGTGCATTTTTTACTATACTTTGTTTTAAAAGGCTGTCTCCCGTCTTTTCACTATGTACACGCTTTACAACAAGTCCTTCTAAATCTAGTACGGTTATATAATCTGAATCTGGTGCAATCCTTCTTGAAATTTCCACCATTTTTTCTGTGTCATTATTAATGTATGCCTGCACAAACTCTTTATCATTAGTTATATTTACTGCATTTTTCATAGCTTCTTCTTGAAAAGCTTTCAAATTAAATTCATATGTCCTAATAGCACCATCAATATTATTAGTAAATGTTTCTTTCTTTAGTGTACTTATTTGGCTAAAAAATATCAAAGATAAAATAAGAAAAGCAGCCAAAACACAAGCTGTAACAATTAATCCCAATTTAAACCCTATACGTTTTATGATAATATCCTCCTTAGAACTCAGTTCTTTCAATCTGCCAATCAATTGGCGTAATATTATTAGTTATTAAAAATTCATTTGCCTTACTAAAATGCTTACAGCCAAAAAAACCTCTAAATGCAGATAAAGGACTAGGGTGTGGTGCCTTTAAAATTAAATGTTTTGTATTATTTAGCATGTTCGCTTTACTCTGAGCAGGTTTTCCCCATAACATAAAAACTATAGGCATCTCCTGCATATTTATAATATTTATCACTGCATCAGTGAATTTCTCCCATCCAATGCCTTGATGTGAATTAGCTTGATGGGCTCTTACAGTTAATACTGTATTTAATAATAGAACTCCTTGATCTGCCCATTTTTTTAAATATCCATTATTAGGTATATAACATCCTAAATCCTCATTAAGCTCTTTATATATGTTTTGAAGGCTGGGCGGTATTTCTTTTTGACTAGGAAGTACGGAAAAGCTAAGACCATGTGCCTGATTCTCATTATGATAAGGATCTTGTCCTAGAATCACAACTTTCACTTCTTTTAATGCCGTAAAGTGAAAAGCATTAAAAATATCATTAGCCGGTGGAAATATTGTTCGTGTATTATATTCATTTAAAATAAAACTATATAGTTCCTTATAATACGTCTTTTTAAATTCCTCCTGAATTCCCTCTAACCAATCATTTTGAATCATTGCCATATAATTTACTCCTATAAATTTATCTTCGTACAGATACGCCTCTGTCATTTAGATATTTCTTTAAATCCATAATTTCCATTTCTTTATAATGAAATAAGGATGCTGCAAGTGCTGCATCTGCTTTACCATTAACAAGTACATCATAAAAATGTTCCATATTTCCAGCACCTCCAGAAGCGATAACTGGAATGGAAACATTTTCAGAAATTATTCTGGTTAGTTCATTGTCAAAGCCAGCCTTTGTCCCATCACAATCCATACTTGTTAAAAGAATTTCGCCTGCACCTAATTTATTTACATTAATAGCCCATTCTACTGCATCTATACCAGTGTCCAATCTGCCACCATTTTTATAAATAGTCCATCCGCTGCCATCACTTCTTCTTTTTGCATCAATAGCAACCACAACACATTGACTTCCAAACTTTAGTGCTGCATTACTTATTAATTCGGGTGTATTAATTGCTGATGAATTAATTGCTATTTTATCTGCACCTTCTCTTAAAAGTGTTTTAAAATCATCTACACTTCTAATACCTCCACCAACTGTAAATGGAATAAATACAGTTTTTGCAACCTTTCTGACTAAATCTACAATAATATTTCTATTATCTGATGTTGCTGTAATATCCAAAAATACTAATTCGTCTGCACCAGCTTTATTATATTCCATTCCAATCTCCACTGGGTCACCTGCATCTTTAAGATTAACAAAATTTACACCCTTTACAACTCTACCATTATGTACATCTAGGCAAGGTATTATTCTTTTCGTTAACATCTCCTACCTCCTGTTTGCAAAATTCTTAAGTATTTTTAATCCAATGTCTCCACTTTTTTCAGGATGAAATTGGCAGGCATAAATGTTTTGCTTCTCAATAGAAGCATGAATTGTTACTGAATAGTCAGTTGTAGCACAAACATCTTGTTCGTCATAAGACTTTAAATAATATGAGTGGACAAAGTAAACATAAGGTTCTTTTCCAATTTCTTGAAACAAAAATGCATTATCTTTTATATTAAGTTTATTCCATCCCATATGCGGTATCTTAAGACCTTCTTTATCAGGAATTTTTATTACTTCGCCTTTCAAAATAGAAAGACCTAAAACCCCTGGACTTTCTTCACTTCTTTCATATAATAAATGAAGACCTAAGCATATGCCTAAAAAGGGTATTCCCCTTTTTGGCACTTCCTTAATAACATCTACTAAATTGAACTTGTTTAGTTTATTCATTGCATCACCGAAAGCTCCTACCCCCGGTAAAATTACCTTATCCGCAGATAATATTTCATTAGCATCTCTGGTTATTAAAACTTCTTCGCCTAAATACTCCAAGGCTTTTTCCACACTCTTTAAATTACCTGCATCATAATCAATAATTGCAATCATTTTAATTCCTCAATTCTTATTTATTAACATCCTCTTTTACTACGACCTTTTTTACAGCTTCTCTTACTGAATCACTATATTTTTCCTTGTCTTCAATTTTAATTATTGTCCTTGCTTCACTTTCATTCATTTCAAAAGTATCTTTTAGAGCCGTAATAATATTTTCTTTAATGCTATCTAGATCTTCAGTAATACCAAGATCTGAATTTTTGTATTCATCATATTTTTTAATGCCTTTTAATAAAGAATCTAGTGCATCAGGATACATTTTCAATAAGGTAAAATTAACATATGATTGATATTCTTTATTTACAAACATAATAGTTTGAATCTTATTAAATAATTCCTTATCCTCATCTTTAATTTCTTCTCCTGATAATTCGTTATATGCAAGTACATATTTTTTATTTTCAAGATATTTAGATGCGCTTTTAACGCTTGAGCTATATGAGAACATATTCGTGCCAATAATAATTGCAGCACATACTAAGCTAAAAAATATCAATACAATTGCTGCTCCAATTTTGTTTATCTCGCCTTCATATTCTTCAACTTCCGCAACAACCTCTTTAACTTTCTTTTCCTTTTTAGCTTTCTTTTCCTTTTTCTTATCTTTTCCTTGTTCCTCATCTTCTTCATCAGAAGCTCTTCGTCTTTTACCGTCGTCGCCTTCCTCAGCTTCAGCTTGTTGTTTACCTTTTTTACCTTTTTTGTCCTTTTTGTCTTTTTTACCTTTTTTACCTTTCTTATCCTCTTTCCCCTCTTCGCCTTCTTCAGTTTCTGCTTCTTCGCCTTTTTTGCCTTTTTTCTTCTTAGCTTTTTTGCTGTCTTCCTTAGGCGGCTCAGGTTTAGGTCTGTCAGCTTCATCTTTTTTCACATTACCGAATATTTTGACAAGTAAACTAGGTTTATCCTCTTTGTCTCCGTCTTTTTTATTCTTTTTATCCTTCTTACCTTTTTTACCCTTTTTATTTCCTTTTTTTTCATTAGCATCAGGTATTAAACCAAGTATGCTATCGCTATCGCCAGAATTCTCCAAATTCAATGCATTTGCATATGTATCTTCTAAATTACCATCTGCCATAGGATTATATTCATCCGATTCAGCATCATTTAATAAATTGGTCAAATCCATAATATCCGGATCCATATCAAATGCATCAGAACTTCCATCTCCAGACATTCCATTAAGTAATTGCATTAAATCATCATCTGCGTTTGCCATTGTATCCTCACTATTATTAAAATTATTTTCAAAATTAGTATTTTCAATTGAATCATTTGAACTATCTGATTGATTAAAATCACCTAAATCATCTATACCTAACATATTAAGCATATCTAAATCCAGAGAAGAATCACCTGATTCATCATTTTCCTCTAACACTTGAAAATTATCATCACTTAGCATACTATCTACCATGCTAAAAAGTTCTTCATTAGCATTCTGATATTCTGTATCTGCATCATTATTTATTAGATCATTTAAATCATTTGCTTCCTCACTAATAAATATTTCTTCTGATATTTTATTATTAGATATTGAATCCGGTATATCGTCCGTCTCCTCTAAATCTGAAATATTATCCAAAATATTATTTATATCGTCATATAAATCAGTATTATCATTAATATCTTCTTTTATAGAATCTCCTATTAAATTAATTTCGGATAATTCTTTATTATTATTTGTATTTTTATCATTATAACTGCTTTTAGCCTCTGATGAATAAAAATCATCTTCATCAGCAAATATATCTATATCGTCCACGTCTGCAAATATATCTGAATCGTTAATATTGTTAAAAATATCATCTTCATCTAAATAATTATCCGGTTCATCTACAGTATTAATTGTATTTTCATCTACATTTTGTTTATTCGTATTAATTACCTCATTATTCTCTTCATTGTTATTAATAAATTTATTTAATGTATCATCAATTACAAAATTAACATCATTTTTTAACTTCCCCAAAAAATTGTTTTCTTTTTTTAATTTACTTTCAATGTTATCATATTCTTCTGTTTGTTTTGGAAAGCTTTCACCGCTATCATCAGGCCATAAACCATCATTGTTAGAAGTGTACATATCACTAAATAAATTATCTAAATATGATTCTTCCAGAACTGCTTCTTCTCGCTTATTATGGCAATCATCACATAACTTTAAGTCATCTGGTATCTCTTTATTACATTTTAAGCAATTTCCCAAAATTACACCTCCAAACCATACTTATCTAATTCTAACATAAATAATAATAATTAACAATTCTTTTTAAAAATAATTTATTTTACAACGTTAAAAAGTCCTTTGAATTTACACTTAATGAGATTGCCTTTGAAAAAATCTCCTGAGAAATTTGAGGAAATTTTTCATTTATTCTAATTAAATTAGCCTTATTATTAATAAATGCAGTTTTTTCAAATGGCCACCTAATTACTGTAGGTGTTTTAAACCCTTCTCCCAATTCAAGCAATACTAACTTTTTATTAAGTGTTCTTTGTAGCCACGTCATATAATTATTCCATTGGTTTAAATATCCTTGTTCAACATATTTGTTATCAACTCTTATATTTAAGTCTGCTGTTTCGCCACATAAATGGCATTTAGGCAATATATTGTCATTAAATTCTAAGTTTTCTTTAGCTAAACCATATATGAACGCATCTAAGTCTAAATTCCAAACCTGATTATTGCAAGGCTTGCTACATTGTAGTATTAATTCATTACCACAAGGGGATACAATCCTATCCTTTGATATATTGGTAAAATTAAGCAATGCATCTGTATTGGTAGTTATTACAAAGTAATCTTTATTTTCGATTAATTGACTTAAGTTATTTAAAATATTATTATATAAATTGCTTTTAATATATTTATTTTTTAAAGCTTTAAAAATAAATTCTAAAGTTTTTATTGATTGACAACTATCTTTTAAATCCTTATAATTGTATATTCCAATACTATTTAGCGGGTGGTACATGTTTTTTACAACTTCATCATCGTTTAAATCTATAAGCTTCTCTGATGATAATTCTTCTCCAACTCCTATTAAAACAAATTCTGCATCTTTAATTTTTTTTATTATTTCATCAAATGTTGATTTATTTATCATGAAAACCTCCATTTTTTTAAGTCTTTGCTATTTTTTTTATTGATACAATGTATTTTTTAGCTAAATATTCATATTATAATATAAAATACTATTTATTTTCTGTTTTAAAGTTACTAAATATATTTTTATAAGTTATCCTTTTTTGTCTATTTTTTTATAAAAATATATTGTTTTAAACACTTTAATATTTTACTGTTGCAAGTCAACATATTTTGTACTATATTAAGTAAGTAATAAATTTATAAAGGAGGTAAATTATGAAATCGACGTTATACATTGAGCACCTTGGCCAACAACTAGATGATAAAACATTAATTTCAAAAGTAAAAGAATTATGGGTTGAATCTGGCAGTAAACTTAAAGATATAAAAACTATCAACCTATATGTTAAACCAGAAGAAAATACTGTATATTATGTGGTTAATGATACCTTTAAAGGTAATTATCCCATGATTTAGTACATTTTTGGTTTATCATTTTACATAATAATAGACTGTGGTTAACAGTCTATTATTTTTTTCTATTTAATTAATTTATCAATTTGTTCTACTAACAGACCAATTTCTGGTTTTGATAATTGAGCATCTGCTCCTAATGATTCACCTTTTCTTCTCATTTCGTCATTTACTAATGAAGAGAAAATGACTACTGGTACAGAATTTAGTTCTGGATCGTCTTTTATTAATTTTGTTAATCTATGTCCATCCATTTGAGGCATTTCAATATCTGTGATTACACAATGAACTTTATTTGCAATTGTACCATTATTCTTATATTCGGATAATTTATCCCATGCTTCTTTACCATTAGTAGTAATTGTTAAGTTTGTATATCCAGCCTTAACCAGTGAATCTCTTATTAATCTACATAGTAATGGAGAATCTTCTGCTATTAAAATAGGAGAATTATTGCGTGTTCTCTCTCCTAATCTATCAATATCCGATACTTTTAATCCTGTCTCAGGGCTTATTTCAGCAACTATTTTTTCAAAATCTAATATAACTATTAACTTATCTTGTAGTTTTACAATACCAGTGGCTACTCCTGCTCCAGCACCACTAATTGTATCATCTGGCTTTACAATGTTAGACCATGAAATCCTATGTATACCTAACACACTATGAACATGAAAAGCGGTATTTAATTTATTAAAGTTAGTTACAATAAACATATCAATTGCCTGATTATCAGATGGCGGTAAATTTAGGCATTTAGCTAAATCAACTATTGATATAATCTGGTCTCTAGGCATAAATATGCCTTCAATGCAAGGATGAGAGTTTGGAATCGGAGTAACTTTTTGATATGACAATATCTCTTTAATTTTTGCTACATTAATCCCATAATAATTATTACCAACTCTAAATTCCAGTATTTCTAATTCATTGGTTCCGCTCTCAAGTAAAATGTTTGTTTCCATGCAATTACCTCCCAATATTTTGTCTATAATTAATTTTACTTTATTACAAAATTCCCTTTATTACATTAAATATTATTTATTCATTATATCATATACACATTCTAAATGCAAGATTTTAGAATCTATATAATTTAATATTTATATATTACAATTTACAGTCCACTTACAAAAAAGATTAAAATATTAATCTACTTTGTCAAAGAGATTTTAGTGTTTTCTATTAGTATAAAGTAGCTATAAATGAAAATATTTATATATTATTATATACTTAGCATCAAAAAAAGTCCCTAAAATACGAATTTTTAAATTCTTATTTTGGGAAACTTAAATTTGAATAATATACCTTCAAAACTACACATTGAAATCATCCGATAAACTTATTTTTTAACCTATTGGTTAAGCCCTCGACCTATTAGTATTAATCAGCTACATGCATTACTGCACTTCCACCTTTAACCTATCTACCTTGTCGTCTTCA
>JAVBPB010000145.1:0-3890 GCA_031549965.1 Mobilisporobacter sp.
GGAAGAAAGAAACCTACGCGAAAGACATTATACAAATGGTAAAATACCTGGGGTTACAATTAGGATGCGTGAAGCTGAAGAAATGTTAGTTAAAAAGGCTTCTAAAGCTAGATTAACCTTAATTCAAGAAGAAAAACAATCTAATTCAAGAAATGTTATTGCTACAATTCCTGGTGATACTTATGCAAATGAAATTATTGTTTTTACTGCTCATTATGATTCAGTAAGATTTAGTACAGGGGCATATGATAATGGTACTGGATCTATATCTATTTTAGAATTAATGCATTATTTTAATGAAAATAAGCCAAAGAGAACTTTAAAATTTGTTTGGTGTGGTTCAGAAGAAATGGGATTATTAGGTTCAAAAGATTATGTTTTAAAACATGAAGAAGAACTTAAAAATATTAAATTTTGTTTAAATGTTGATATGACAGCACCAGTTCTTGGTTATGATATAGCGGTATGTACATCTGAAATGGGACTTGTTAATCATATTGATTATATGGCTAAAGAGGTAGGTCATCCTATTAAAGTATCACAAGGTGTTTATTCTTCTGATTCGACTCCTTTTGCTGATAAAGGAATACCAGCTGTATCTTTTGCAAGAATAACACCAAATGGTGGTGCAGCTATTCATAGTAGAAAAGATGTTTTAGAACATTTGACGGCTGATGCATTTTTACATACACAAAGATTTATTACATTCTTTGCTGATAAAATTGTTAATTCTGTAGTTGTTCCTGTTCCTAAAACTATGCCACAAAATATGCTAGAAAAATTAGATGAATATTTAGGAAGAAAACCTGTAAAACAATAATATTAAGGACAAACAATTTTAATAATTGTTTGTTTTTATGTTATACTTATATTAGTTATATGAAAGGAATGTTACTTATGAAAAAAGTAGTTGTAACTGGAGGAAGTGGACGTGTTGGTTCATGGACAATAAAAGAATTATTAAATAGTGGATACGAGGTTATAAATGCGGATAATTGCCAACCTAAAGAAGCACTTACAAAAACAGTAATAGTTGATTTAACACGCCTTAGCGACTGTTATTATATATTAAAAGGAGCTGATGCGGTAATACATATGGCAGCTATTCCAAATCCAAATAAAAATCCTGATGATGTAGTTTATCAAAATAATGTTATGAGCACATATAATATTTTAGAAGCTGCCAATAATTTGGGAATAAAGAAAGTTGTAATTGGTTCTAGTGAAGCTTCATATGGAATATGTAATGCACCGATTAGTCCTTTATATGTACCACTTGATGAAAATCATCCGCAATTACCACACGATTGTTATGGTTTATCTAAAGTTGTTAATGAAGTAACAGCAGAAAGCTTTAATCGTAAAAGTGGTATGCAAATAGTATGTATGCGACTTGGAAATGTTATTGCCCCTGATATGTATGTTAATTTTCCAGCTTTCTTACATAACTCTGCTAGAAGAAGACATTTGCTTTGGAGCTATGTAGATGCTAGAGATGTAGCGGTTGCTTGTCGATTAGCTATTGAAAAAGATAATTTAGGATTTGTTACTTTAAATATAGCAGCTAATAACACTAGTATGGATATTAAATCAAATGAGCTTATGGCAAAAGAATATCCTAATTGTATAGATATTAGAAGTGATATATCTGAGTATCAAACTATATTATCTAATAAAAAAGCAAAAGAAGTTCTAGGGTGGAATCCAGTTCATAACTGGAGAGATAATATTTAATTATAAATAAAAGATATATTTGAAAATGTATCTACCAAATATAGGAAAAAAATGTTATAATTATATAAAATAAAGGAGATTTTAATTATGCCATTAGTAAATACAAAAAAGATGTTACAAGATGCCTATGAAGGCGGATATGCTATAGGAGCATTCAATGTTAATAACATGGAAATTGTTCAAGCTATCACAGAAGCTGCAAAACTTGAAAATTCACCAGTAATTCTTCAAGTATCTGCTGGAGCGAGAAAATATGCTAAACATGGATATTTAATGAAATTAGTAGAAGCTGCAGTAGAAGATACTAATTTACCAATTGCCTTACATTTAGATCATGGAGACACATTTGAATTATGTAAAGCTTGTATTGATGGAGGATTTACATCAGTTATGATTGATGGATCACACCATTCATTTGAAGAAAATATCGCTTTAACTAAAAAAGTTGTTGAATACGCACATGCTCATGTTCCATATGTAACTGTAGAAGGTGAACTTGGAAAGTTAGCTGGAGTTGAAGATGATGTTAATGTAAGTGATGAAAACGCACAATTTACTAACCCTGATGAAGTTGAAAGATTCGTTAGAGAAACAGGAGTAGACTCTTTAGCTATTGCTATTGGTACATCTCATGGAGCTTTCAAATTTAAACCAGGACAAAAACCACAATTAAGATTTGATATTTTAGAAGAAATATCAAAACGTTTACCAGGTTTCCCAATTGTTTTACATGGAGCTAGTTCCGTTAATCAAGATCATGTAAAGATATATAACAAATATGGTGGAAATATGCCAGATGCTATTGGTATACCAGAAGAAATGTTAAGAAAAGCAGCTACGATGGCTGTTTGTAAAATTAATATCGATTCTGATATTAGATTAGCTTTAAGTTCTACTATTAGACAACACTTTGCACAACACCCAGATCATTTTGACCCACGTCAATATTTAACTGATGGAAGAAATGCAATTAGAGAAACTGTTCAACATAAAATTAAAGATGTATTAGGTAGTTCAAATAAAGCTTAATAATTAAAGGGGGATTTTATAATCCTCTTTTTGTATATTAATATAAGAAAAAAAGATAATGAATTATTTAAATTAATGAATAAAGATTAATTATCTAGCAAAATTTAAATATTTATAGGAGATAATTGATTATGAAAAAAATAGCAAGCTTTTTAATATTATTTTTATCCATATTTATTTTATTATCATGCAACCAAAACTCAAACAATAATACGCAAGAGATTTTAGAACTAAAAAAGATTCAACTTGAAGATATTTTGAAGACATATAAAATAATAGATAACTATTATACAAAAGAAAAAGAAGAATTAGAAAATATTCTAATTCAAGCAAATAATGAAATAGAAAACGAAACAGACATTGCAAAAATAGAAGAATTAATATTAAAGTATAAAGATATTCTTGATAATATAAAAGATAAATCAATAATAGATAAAGAAATTCTTGATAAAGCTAAAGAAAATGCGAAACAAGATTTAAGTAATTATAAAATATTAGATAATTATTATTTAGAAGAAAAAGAAGAAATAGAAAAAATTTTATTACAAGCAAATAATGAAATAGAAAACGAAACAGACATTGCAAAAATAGAAGAATTAATATTAAAGTATAAAGATATTCTTAATAATATAAAAGATATGGAAAATATCGAAGATAATATTATTTATGCTTCTCCTGATGGTTTATCTAATGCAAATGGAACAAAAGAAAGTCCATACAATATTTATCTTGCCATTGATAATTTAACAGAAGGAAATATTCTTATTTTATTAGCCGGAAGTTATAAATTGAATAGGAGAATTGATTTAGATTTAAAAGCTACTGCTGAAAATCCAATCACAATTAGAAGTGAAAAAAATTCTAATGTTGAAATAGATTTTTCTGATATGCAATTTTCTGATAGTAATCGTGGTATTCAATTAAACGGAAATTATTATTACATTTTTGGTATTAATATTAAAGGTGCTGGTGATAATGGAATGTATATTAGTGGGAGTTATAATATAATTGAAAATTGCCAGTTTTATAATAATAGAGATTCAGGTCTTCAATTAGGAAGAGCTAATGCTACCCTTACAAATATTAAGGATTGGCCTAGCTATAATTTGATTAAAAATTGTACTTCT
>JAVBPB010000072.1:0-5124 GCA_031549965.1 Mobilisporobacter sp.
CTATATTAGCAAAAATTGCATTTTTTAAATAATTTTTATTTTTTTCTACAGCCCTAACTATTTTCTGCTGATGGTATGAAAAATGAAATTGAATATCATCAAAAGAATCACAATCTTTAATCATTTTTATGGGTTGCATGGTTTGAGATTCATAACTTATATTATTTTGTGAAATATTATCAGATTTGATATTTGGCTTATTTTTAATTTTAAATAATAATATAACTATTACAGTAACAATAAATATACATATAAAAATCCACATAAAACTCCCTCCGTTTTTTAATCATCAAATCCTTTACCATCAATAATTTTCTGGGTAAATTTTTCAATTCTTGCAGTTCGGGTTTTGGATTGTTTGGCTTGAGAAAAATGAAAAATATATCCTCTTTGCCTTCCAGGTGTCAATGCAAAAAAAGCAGTTTCAAAAATAGGATTTTCAGCAAATTTATTTTTTAATTCCTCAGGAATTTCAAGTTCGGGTTTATTTTGTACCTCAACTTTTAGACCAGCTTTTTCAACTTCAATAGATTCATAAATATATTCCTTTATAACATCTTCCATCTTAACTATTTCTTCCACACAAGTAAATCTAATCTGGCGTCCTGCCTGCACATTCTTTGTTTGACTGATTAAAATTCCATTATTATCTTTAAGCAATGCACCTTTGAAAAAAGAAAGTGCAATATATTCTTTAAACCCACCTAAAATAATTATATTTTTATTTTGAAAAGTGTAACAGGGTTGTCCCCATTTCAATTCCTCCACTAGCTCACAATCAAGAACAATCATTCTTAATTTTTCAAATTCTTCTCTCCACTTACTGACATTTTCTAAAAATGCATCCACTAAAGGATTCATTTTACTATTGGTAACAAAAAAATCAAGTTCATCAATTTTTTCAAAAAACTCTTTCTTTGTATCACAAACAGTAAATATTCCATTCAGAAATCCATATACTTTACCATTAAGTTCTGGACATTTTTTTGAGCATTTTCCAATACATCCCGTCTTTACCTTAACTATATCTTTTAATTCTTTAATGTCAAGTCCTGAACAATTTACGCAAACTTCAATTTTTTTTGTTTTTTCCATGTGTTAATCTCCTAATTTATAAATATATATTCTTTTATAATTAAAATAACTTTTTTTAACTACAAATTTCATTATTTGAAAGCCAAATTTTTGCTGCTTTCTGGGCAAATATTTTTCCTCCCGGTAAATCAAACATATTTATATATGGTCCTCTTGCTTTTTTTATAAGTAAGCATGTATTTCCTTTGTTAATAAATCCATATACCCCTAAATGAGTGTGCCTCATATTATCCTCGACCCTTCTGGCTATTTACATTCATCTTAACATATCAATAATTAAAAATCTATAAATTTTTATATGGAAAATATGCTTTTTAAAAATCTATTCATATTAAAACACCTGCATCCATATTCAATGCAGGTGTTTATATCAATTACCTATTTTTCTTACGTCTTTTTTCTTCTTTTGTTTTCTTATTAGTACATCCATATGCTCCCCAAGCAATAAGTCCAAGTAATACTGCATTTACAAAACTAAATGTAATTACCCATCCTGGAACTCCAACTCTAGCCAAATCAAATGCATTACTATTTGCAACTACATATAAAATGTTATGACAAGCTGTACGCATGTTTTGACGTCCTGTTGCTGTATCAGATGTATTAAATTTAGTGCCTAATGAACTTAACATCATGTCATTACCTGATGCAATTGCAAGATCTCCGTTCATGTGAGCTCCAACCATTGAGTTATCCGTAATTACCATTCCTACAAAGCCCCATTCATCACGAAGAACTTTGTTTAATAGTGAATCACTTCCTCCAGTCCACTTTGTTCCAATACGATTCCAAGATGACATTACTGCATGTGAGCCACCTTCTTTAATTGTAATTTCAAAAGGTTTTAAATAAATTTCACGAATTGCCTGTTCATTAGTCCAAATACAAAGACCAACTACATTTGTTTCCTGATCATCTAAAGCAAAATGTTTTATAAATGTATAAGTGTTAGTACTGTTACATCCACGTACCATTGCAGCACCCATTTTACCCCCAAGAAGACCGTCTTCTGAATAGTATTCGAAGTTTCGTCCGCTAAATGGTGTACGATGTGTATTCATTGCAGGTCCGTATAAACCAGATACACCTTTTGCATAAGCTTCTTCACCTAATGTTTTACCAAATTCTTCTGCAAGATCAGTATTCCATGTTGATGCTACTACAACTTCACTTGGATATTGATTTCCGGTTGTTCCATTGATAAGACCATTTAATCCGGCAGGGCCGTCTAAGTCAAGAACTTGTGGTTTTCCTACTGCTGGAATGGCAACATTTTGCCAGCCGCTACTTCCAATTAAATAAGCCATATCTTTTACTGAAAGCTGTTCTAATAATTTTTCCCATTTTGGATCATTGTAGTCAAGACCCTTCATTTCGGAAAGTTTTAAGCCATTATTTTTAAATACTATATCGGTTTCATTTGAATCTATCGCTACTGACATATCTTCTATGTCTTTTAATAGTTCATCTGTAATTTGTACATCACTAGCACGTGATTTTGGCATAGTTCCTTCCCAATTTGCGCGACTTACATATTGAACATCTCCTAATGCATAATCAAATTGGTTCGTAGCTGCAACTAAATCACTCTTATGTCCTGTAGTTTGTGAGTCAACTGTATATACACGACTGTCTATTAAATCATGACTGTTATTCATAAGCTTGATTTCATAATTTCCTGATTCTAACACATACGCTTTTGCATTTTTGTAATCGTAACTTGACATTTCATCATTTGCAAATGAGAGTGTAAGTGTTTGAGTATCACCAGGATTTAACATATCTGTTTTATCAAAAGCTGCTAAAACAACATGTGATTTTTCAATGCCACCTTTTGTATATGGAGGTGTAAAATATATTTGAACAACTTCTTTACCTGCTGTAGAACCTGTGTTAGTTACAGTTACATCAACTGATATATTATCACCTGATATTTTAAGATCACCCATTTTTTGTTCAAATGCTGTATAAGATAATCCATATCCAAAAGGAAATTGAACTGTTTTACCATAGTCAATATACCCGTCTATAGCTGCTGTTTCATAGTAGCGGTATCCAATATATATACCTTCTTGATAATTAACAAAATTATAGGTTTGATCTCCGCCACTAAATAATGCTCCTAAACCTGTTGCTTTATGCTCTGAACCTAAATAGCTAAATGATCCTGCATTATAATATGCCGGTGATGATGTTGCATCATATGCATAGGTATCTGCTAAACGTCCTGATGGATTTGTTTTTCCTGCTAAAACATTTGCTACTGCATTTAGACCAGTTGAACCAGGTCCCCCAATCCATAAAGCTCCATCTACTTTTTCACTTTCTAAAAATCCAAGTTCCATAGGTGAAGATGAGTTAATAATAAAAATTATTTTATCAAAGTTTTCTTCAACCATTTTAATCATAGCTTCTTCATTTTCAGTAAGCTCCATATAATGTCTGCCTGGTGTTCCTCCAACATAATCAGCCATTTCCATTGGCATGTCAGCACCTTCTCCACCATTACGTCCAATTACTACAATTGCTGTATCTGAAAAGCTTTTTGCATTTGAAATTAGGCTATCACTATATTCAGTTATGGCAGGCTCTGGAAGATCATATCCGCCACCAAGCATTTCTAAAACGCTTTGTTTATCTTTTACAAATTCATGGTCTTTATAGAATTGAATTAATTCAGTGTTTACATTAAATCCTGCATTTTCTAATGCTGTTTTCAAACTGACATTTTTACTTTCATCGGCTGCACCTGAACCTGCACCACCAAAAATAATTTTATCTGAAGAATACCCAAATATATTTAGGCTTTTATTAGCTAAAGGTAATGAATTTTGTTCATTTTTTAATAGAACTATGCCTTCACTTTCAATTCTCATGGTTAATTCTTTTGCACGAGCTGTAATGTCTGGTATATCTTCTGCTGTAACTGTGTTTCTGTCTAAAAATTGGTTAACCATAACATGAAAACTTGATATTACAATATTAATTGTTAGTACAAATATAAGAGCTAAGCATAAGAATAATGATGCTATCTTTCTAACTCTCTTATATTTAACAGCACGGTAGATATACATTGCTATTATTATTAGTGTTATTAAAATGACAAATGTAAATATAATACTTGTAATGCGTCTGATGCTTGGGCCTAATGGGTTGGGGTTTACAATTGCTATAATTGCTGTTAAAATTATTGCTACAATGGCAATTCCTATTGCAATTAGGCTAATTTTTTTTAAGTTTACTTCTTTCATAAATTCCTCTCCTTTTTATTTTAATAAAATTAATTTGTAATTTTTTCCTTTATAGTTATTATAACAATAAAGGAGTAATTTATACAATGTTATTTTATCATATTTGTATATTTTATTTGGAGGAATTGCATATCTTGTCGTTTTCAAAGCACAACTTGTTGGGAAGCGTTTGGTTTAGGGAATGGCTCTGGAAAAGTCCTTGATTTAGGCTGTGTAAATTTTTTAGGTGGATATATATACGGACTTTTCTATTCGCTAATATATTTATGAAAATGTTCCATTTACTCTAATTTAAAAGTTTCTTCAATTATCACAAGTTTTTTCAGCACAATATTTTTATGAACTGACATGAGGGTCTTTGATACGATCATTTAAATTGCTTTTCGTTTCCTCTTTAAAATCTTTTAATTATCATTTTTTATTTATTAATTTTGTCAACGCAATTTCAACATATAATCCTTTTATTTTTACATTAAATGTGTTAAACTTCTAATATATTATTTTATTAAAAGTAGAGGTAAAAACATGATCAAAATAAAAAAAGTGCTTAATACCACTATTAATAATAACTTCTTACTAAATTATAACATAAATGAAGTTGTATTCTTTGACATTGAAACAACAGGATTTACTGCAAAATCAACTATCCTTTACTTAATAGGATGTGTGTATTATGAAGAAGGTGCTTTCAACCTAATACAATGGTTTGCAGATGATATTAATAGTGAAACCCAAATATTACATTCCTTTTTTAATTTTATAAACAAATATAAATTTT
>JAVBPB010000043.1:0-2685 GCA_031549965.1 Mobilisporobacter sp.
ATATTCAAACTGCTTCATAAAACTATTAAAATTTTTTCCTTGAGTAGCTAAATCAAAATTGATTGTATAATCCACCTTATCATCGCATTCAGTTGGGGTTGAAAACCAAATCTTAGCATCTTCAAATGCTTTGATATTATATTCAGAACATGTTCGATATTTAAATAATTTTGAAGGTATTAAGTCGAGTCTTTTCTTAAGTTTATCAATATACATCTCTCTATTTTCTTTTATATATGATTCTATATTACTTTCCCATAGCAAAGTTTCGAACTTATTATCTTTTTCTGCTTTAGTTTTCATTTTATCACTCCAAACTTACCCAATATATTCAAATTTATATTTTAATTTTAGCCATATCATATTGATGGTACAAATAAACTGATGCCACCGAGCAATAAGGGGAGTATTTTTTTCTTAGTCTTTCAAATCTTATTTTACTTATAGATTTATATCCTTTTATTTGCATTAACGAATTTTTTAATGCAACATCATCAAAACTAAAAATATTTTGACGACCAAGTGAAAACAGCATTAGCATTTCTGCAGTCCACTTACCTATTCCTTTTATCTTTAATAGCTCTTCGAAAATTTCTTCGTCTGATAGTTCATTTATTCTAGTAAGTTGGAGTTGTCCATTAACAATTTTTTGACACAATTCTTTGATATAAGCGATTTTGGAATTTGAAATGCCACATGTTCTTATTGTTTCATTATCTATTGTCAAGATTATGCTTGGTTCAATTTCTTTAACTAAATCAATAAACCTATTATATATTGTAGTGGCAGCTTTATTAGAAAGCTGTTGACCAATTATATTTGAAACTATTGCAACAAATAAATCATTCTCTAATTTAATTTTTAAAACGCCGTATTTCTTTATTATTTTTTCTAAATCACTATCTATTTTTGAAAGATGGTTTAATGCCTCTATAGAAATATTAAAATCCATATTAGTCCTCAATTATTTTCAGCAATTCTTTAGCAATCAAAGTTATTACATCTACCGATACTGCATTGCCGGCTTGCTTATATAAATGCGCATTAGTATATTTTTTCCCTTTATATTTAATTGGCAATTCATATCCGCTTCCTATTGGAAAACCCTGAAGTTTAAATGTTTCTTTTGGTGTCAATTTTCTTATTCCATCTTTTACTTTAATTAATGGAACATTATGTCCACCAGTTCCCATGTTTGCAGTTAATGTAGGACAAACGTTGTTCATATTTTTTCTAACGTACATTCCCCTTCTACATTGGTAAAATTGATTGAATTCCGTTATATCTCTTTCTAGATTTATTCCTTCATCTGTGAAGTAGTGCGGATATTTTTCTTTTGTATAATAAAATTCCTTATTATTATCAAATGTTATACTAACATCTATAATCCTCTCTACATCTATTGCTCTTTCATGAGCAGTTTTTTTGTTTTTGAATTTTTCAATATTATCAAAAAAAGTAAATTTATCAGCGTCTTCTTGTCTTAAAAAACCAACAATGTAAATTCTTTCTCTATTTTGTGGTAAATCACTATAATACATTGTATTTAATACTTTTTCTTTTATTATATATCCACACTTTTCCAATTCTCGTTTTATAACTGTATAAGTTCTTCCAGAGTCGTGAGATAGTAAGTTTTTTACATTCTCTAAAAATATAACTCTTGGTTTTTTTGCATATTGTTCAAGTTGGTTAATTAATTCAATAATTGTTAAAAAGAGATTTCCTCTTTCATCTTCAAATCCTTTTTGCTCACCAGCTATGCTAAATGCTTGGCAAGGAAAGCCACCATTTAAGACATCAATTGATTGATCGAAAAACATATGTCTTTTAGCTTCAAAGTATTCTTTTTCTTTTAAATCTTTGCAAAGATATGGAGCCAAAAACTTATAGATATCTCCTTCCATTAAACTGTGTTTAAAGTTTGTTCTATATGTTTCACATGCATATTCATCAATTTCATTCGCAAAAATCAATTCATATTCTTTATTCTCAAGTTTTGCTTGCTGAAAACCTAAACAAATTCCTCCTACACCAGCAAACATACTTCCAACTTTTAACTTCTTCATGATTTACCTCCATTACTACCAATCTATATTACCGCTTAAATTTTTATTAGCAAGTTATTAATCGACTATGATATTTATCTACACTTTTTTATGATATTTGTTAATTGATTTATTAATTCTTTTTCTTTGTTAGTGGCAAATGATAAAAGGTTTTTATCAATGAAATATTCAGATCCTTGATCATTATTTTGATTTACCTCTATATTACCGTTTATATCACCACGAGCAAGAACATCAAAATCAATGTTATATTGTTTACCTGGTTTCAAAGTATAGTTGTTTATCTTTGCCAAAACACTCGCTTGTACAGTTATTGAAGTTTTAGCCTTTTTAATGACTACTATTTTATCTGGATTTTCAATGTAAACATCAAGAGTTTTAACTGTAGGTGTATTAAAGATTTCTTTCCAATTATTACTTAATCTATATAGTCCTGAATTTTGCATTTCACAAAAATAGGATATCGGTTTATTGATACTAGCTTCTTTTACAAGTACCTTTCTTTCAAAAATATTCTTAATATAGCGTGGTGATTCTCCGGCAAGACATTTGATAGCAGTGCTCATAAAATCTTCTGCAGTGGTAATTGATAGTAATTCAAGCGTTCCTATATTTT
>JAVBPB010000050.1:0-22600 GCA_031549965.1 Mobilisporobacter sp.
ATATGCATTTTCAATGATTTCATCCTGATATTTTGCCATAAATTCTTTTGAAAAACCTTGACCGTCGAAAGATATACAGCGGACTATTTTATCTGAAAGAATAGCTACGTATTGAGCTTTATTTCCTCCCTTGGAATGACCCGTTACTGTTATGTTATTGTATGAAAGACTTTCAATGTATGCAAGAGCTTCTTGCTGTTGAGGCGTGTCTGATTGATATCCTCCTACACCGTTATCATGCCATTCTGATGAGTTACTTGTTCCACGGAACACTACTGTTGTATCTCCATCTTGATCTACAAAGCAGGCTACACGCATTCCACTTCCTGGGATGTCTGAATTGTCTACTCCATTGGTTATTTTAAGGCTCATAAGAATATCATCATTTTGAATATTTGTCAAAATTTGAATCCACTCTTCTCGCATTTGAAGCACTGGATATACAGTTTCCCCTTTACCATTACTTTCTTTGCTTGCATCAAGCCCACCTTCATTCAACATAAAATCCACTACCTTTTTACAGTTAAAAATTCCTCATCATGTTCGTTGATACTTGTATCAGTAATCCCGTTTAAATATATTAAGTTGTTAAGTAATAATAGTTGATTTACATTTAATTCTGCCATTTTATTATTCCTCCCATGGACTAATTTCTAAAATTTTTGTATCATAATTTTCATATACCGTCGCTTCATAGTATGGAGCCCTTTTATCTTCTCCAAAAAAATAATATTCCTTCCAATTTTCCTCTCTAATATGCATATTATTAAAATTATCAATAAAATAATTATATTTATAATCATATACTATGTAAAGTTTGATACGACATTCTAAATTATTCTCTCTCATAATTTCAGCTATTTTCATGAGTATATTCTTTTCGTCCTCATCCTTTAAAGATGATTGTTTAATATAAATATACATATAGGAAGATAATCCTTTATCCTCATCCCTTTTATAAATTTCATTTATTTCTGTATTTCTATTATATCTATCTGCATAGGTAATAAATGATTTTGTATTTACCAGCAAATAAAAATTATTAATAATAGAATTTAATAATTCATTTACATATGATTGATATCTGTCATGTATTAATATCCCAAAATATGAATCATGCATTTCATATTTTTTGCTATCTTCAGAAAATACTCCGGTTACCATAAACAAATCATTCTTTTTATCTCCATTTTTAGGATATACCCAAAATTCATCATAGGGTTTTAAAATTTCGCTTGATGCATAAGAAACTCCTTCAAATTCTTCACCATATTTTTCTTCTAAATAATTAATTACCATTTCTCTTTTCTCATGCATTGTATAATTAGGAGTTTTAGAGCATCCGTTCAATAGTATTATTCCTATTATCACCATATAATAATGTATTAACTTTCTAAGTATTTTTGTTTTCATTATTATCCCTCCTTTCATTACTAACTAAATTATTAGGCAATTGTGAAACTCTGAAACCATTGACAACACTGGTTTTTTTACTTGCTTTTTAATCACTTCTCCTCAAATCTCTTCAATTTATTGTTTTTGGAAAGCTGTGGAGATTTGTATAATTTTACTTGATTTTCTAATTAACAGTAATCATTCTTATATTAGACCTCACAAAGCCTATAGTTTCATTTGAGATTTTAAGAGTTATCCACATCAACTGCATTTTGAGTTTCGCAATTACCTACTTACTAAATTATAGACAATTGTGAAATTCTGATATTTGAATAAACACTGAATTTTTTGAGCCTCCATTTCTACTGTCTCCTCGCTAATTTACACATGATTTTCAATATTTCAAACAAAGCTTAAAAAAGGGATTTTTTAAGCTTTGTTTTTATACAACATATACAACATAAGTTCAACCATTAAGTAGTTAGAGCATGAATTCATCTGCTTCGTTGCTACAGTACATGACTCCATCACGAAGTTCTGTCTTAAGTAGAACCAGTCAACCAACATAGCAAAGCAATGGGTGATATCCATGTGCTTTATAATGATAGTTAAAGGCTTCTCCCTCCTGATTTACGTAAGTATTCAGCAGGGTAGAGTCTATGTCAAAGAGTATATGCTCTGGGAGTTGAATGGAATAAATAACCTTGCGTATCTCCTCCGTCAAAATTTATTATTGCTTTCTAGTGTGGTGTCGCTTAAACTATGCATATGGACTTCTCCTTTGTATGGTTTTGATTGGATACCCAAATTATAACAAATCTGAGATCCTTTTTCTATACCTAAAAGGATTCACTTATTAAGTGAAAGCAATATTTAGTTAAAACATGGTAAATCTGCGGTGAGAAGCACCACATGCTGAATTATCGTGAATAATTGAGGCTTAACATATTTATTTATAATTGTAAATATAATTTTATTAAAATTTAAATTGAAATAACAGAATTATAATATCAATAAGCATATTAAATTTTATTTCATAGCTTCCTTGATAATTTATCTAATAATCCTGCATAAAAATATGATTCCTTTTTAGATAAAAATTCATAAAAAACTTCTATTATTCACCAAATCTTTCCCCTCCTCCCTGCCTCCTCCATAAGCTTTGGCTGTATCAGCGGATAAGTCCAATTATCTGGCAACTCCTCAGATATAATTATTTTCTCAATCTCACTGTGTAACTCTTTTTCAAAAGTTCTAATATTAGCAAAATAAAGCATACCAAAGGTTGCCTCATTCACCTGATCAACACTATCTTTAACTGCAACTGAATAAATACATACTGGCAAAATATCATAATCAACCGCACCTGTTTCTTCCATTAATTCTCTTTTAGCCGTATCTAAAATATTCTCTCCCGCCTCTCTATGCCCTCCGGGAATCTCTAAAGTATCTCTTTCCTTATGCTTACAAAACACCCATTTCTCACCTGTTTTAGAAATAATAACTGCAAATTTTATCTTTTCATCCTCAATTTCATCATAAAAATTTACTTCCAACATTTATATTCACACCTGCCTTTTAATACTCCAATTAAATCATCACCTAAAACAATTCATCCAGCAATCTATAATATCTTATCTTTTCTTCATCTGGCTCAATACCTAATTCTTCAAAAAAGATATTATAAACTTTAGAATATTCCGCTTCCTTTCCCACTACCTCCAGATTATATCTAATAGAACGAACTGCCAAAGCTATATCCTGCCACTTATCCCCAATTCCGCAATAACCCAAATCAAGATAGCCTGATACCTCATTATTTTCAAAGAAAATATTAGGCAGACAATAATCTCCATGAATTAGCACATATTCCTCAACAGGTCTGTTATCCCTTAAATATTCATAAAGTGCCATTGGGGTTTCAAAGCCTTCTTCTCCAAAAATTTCTGGTTCTGCACCATCAATATCAACCTCATTATTGATTACCCTGTCTAACGCCCTCTTAAGTTTATAGTCAAGATTTATAATTCTTGGACATTCTTTAACATCAACCTGCCATAGCTTTTTCAAACCCTTTGAAAGAAGCCTTGCCATATTGTCTAAATCCTGTATAATCGAAGGATCACATGCCATTTTTCCCTTTAATTTTGTCATTAAAAGATAATTTTTTTTACCATTTGTGTAAAATTTAACAATCTGTGGAACAGGAAGTTTTCCCATAAGCCATTCCATCATTTGATATTCTCCGTCAGATTCACTTCTTTTAGGCTCTGCCTTTAATACCAAATCATTATCAAAAATAAATATATCCGACTCAGAACAGCCAATTTTATCCATATCAAAATAATGTCCTTCAATTAATTCTTTCATTTCAATTGGAATATATGGATAAATTAATTCCTTTATGTATTTCTCATTTAATAATATTTCCATTATTTTTGTATCACGAATAATCCATGGACATTTATCATAATCTTTAAACTTTCTATTCTTTTCAATAGCTTCTTCCAACGTCAGCCATATAGTCTGATAATCATATTCTTTCTCATATTGGTCTAAATTTCTTGTTCCGATCTCATCATAAACTTCACAAATAAAATAATGAGAATCCATTTCAATAATATCCTCGTATTCCCCTTTTCTTCTTTCAAGAACTTTACTATACCCATATATAGATTCTTTAATAACCTGATATCCGGTTTCTTCTTTAACTTCACGAATCAACGTATCTTCTAAAGCTTCTCCTTTTTCTGACCCGCCCCCAGGAAATTTATAATCACCATATTTGCTAAAAATTAACAAATACCTGTCTGCATTTTTTATAATTCCTCTGGCTGCAGTTCTTTTAAATACAGTACTTTCGTTATTATAGTTCTTTAAATCAATTAAAATTTCCATAACTCCTCCTCGCACTGAGGTTCCTAAGTCGTTTTATTAATAATTTTCATTGTCTTATCAATAATTTTATCAAATAATTCACTTGTAAGCAACCCGATATTAATTTATTCTCGTTTTCAGCTCTTGTATTATTTATAAGAAAAATAGCACAATCTGCCGTTATACTGTAAAGTTCCATTTACTGAAAGTAATACCTTTCCTAACATTTATTATACAGATTAAAAAATTCTTTCTCAGCAATACTAATATGGTAACTTTAAAAAAATAATAAAAATAGAAGGGATGTTTATATGAATACAAATAATTCAGGAACTTCTTCATCTATTGGACTTCCTCTTGCCATCACCACTATACCGGTACAGCCATGGGAAACACCATATGAACAACAGATAGCACTTAAACAGGGAACTATATTTCCTTCTCTGGATTTGCCATTTTATGTTACAGATCCGTCAGGAGGTGGCAAACGTGGCTGAACGATTACAAATGCTTAAAGAAATTGATGAAATCAGTTTTGTCGTCAATGATCTAATCCTTTATCTGGACACTCATCCTCAGGATGCCAATGCCCTGAGTGAATTCAGCAAGGCAGCCGTTAAAAGGAAACAATTGCTGCAAGAATATGCAAATCAATATGAACCACTGACTCAAAATTGTATTTGTGTGGAAACCAATAACCAGAGTCAAACTAATACTAAATATTTAGGTGAAAAGCATTTTACTTGGTTAGATGGGCCATTGCCATGGGAAGGAGGCACTTTCTAATGTGGACTTATGAAAAAAGACTTCAATATCCAGTAAATATTAAAAATAACTGTCCTAAGACAGCTTCCTTGATAATCAGCCAGTTTGGTGGCCCTGACGGAGAATTAGCGGCTTCTATGAGATATCTTTCCCAAAGATATACTATGCCATGCAAGGAAGTGGGTGGATTGTTGACTGATATCGGTACAGAGGAACTTGGACATCTTGAAATAATCTGCTCCATGATTTATCAGCTTACCAAGAACTTAACGCTAGAACAGGCAAAGACAGCAGGGTTTGATGCTTATTATGTAGATCATACCACAGCACTTTGGCCAACTGCTGCGGCAGGTGTACCCTTTAATGCCTGTGAATTCCAGTCAAAAGGCGATGCAATTACAGACCTGATTGAGGACTTAGCTGCTGAACAAAAAGCCAGAACCACTTATGACAACCTAATCCGTATGATTGAGGATCCAGATGTACGTGAGCCTTTGAAGTTTTTGCGTGCAAGGGAAGTAGTTCATTTTCAGCGGTTTGGAGAGGCTCTTGAGAAAATAAAATCAGATTTAGATGCAAAGAATTTCTATTATTTTAATCCGGAATTCGATAAACAGTTTGTAAAAAACAGAATATAGAATTAAATTATATAGTTTCATATCAACAGATTATATTCTTGATATGAAGCTACTTCTTTTGCATATTCAAAAGTTCATATTCTCTATAAATTTATCCATAAAAAACTTATTATTAGATAACTCTATAACTTTAGACATCTTAGGTATCTCTACAGATAATTTCAAAATATCTTCACTTTGTAAAATCATAGATGCACCAATCCCCGCAGCATTTCCAATTATTTTGATTTTATCAAGTAACTCACATGGAAGTACTCCAATCCTAACAGCATTACATTTATTAATAAAACTTCCAAATCCTCCTGCAATATACAATTTATCAATATCATCATAGGTTAGTGACGCTTCAAATAAAAGCGTTTGTATCCCAGAAAAAATAGCAGATTTAGCAAGTTGAACCTGTCTTATATCTCTGGCACTTATAAACACTTTACTATCTCCAATTTCAAAATCCCTGCCTAAATAACCCCATTCATCCAATAACTCTAAATCTAATATACATGCTACTGCATCTATTAAACCTGTACCACATACTCCAATGGGCTTAGAATCTTCAATTGTACTATACCCTACAACACCATCATCCAAATAAACTTTATCAATTGCCCCTCTTTTAGAAACCATACCCATAGAAATTTCTGCCCCTTCAAAGACCGGCCCTGCCGGTGTAGAACAACATATTAATTCACCATTATTCCACAAAACCATCTCCCCATTTGTACCAATATCAATAAGTAACGATATCCTATCCTTCATAATATCAGAAGCAATCACTGCACAAGTAATATCACCACCAATATATCCAGAAATACAAGGCACTAAATAATACTTATTATGCCAATACCCAAATAAGCTATCTGGAACAAATGGTGAAACTGCAATACTCCTAGGACTAATATTCATAAACAAATGAAGCATAGTTGTATTAGCAGTAATCACAGTTACATCTATACTACCAACCATTTCCTCAAAATCATCAATAACACCATCAATCTGCCCATTAATCAATTCACTTAAATATTCAAGTCCCCCTCCATTAGCAAACTCAATTCTTGAAACAACATCCGCTCCAAAACTTCTTTGCATATTTTCAACACACAAGCTTTTAATACAATCCCCTTGAGGCAACTTATAGAGATATGCTGCAATAGTAGTAGTGCCAATATCAACAGCCGCTCCGAAACATTCCTTCATACCAGTAATAGGAACTCTGCTAAATGCCGGCACTAACCCTTCATGGATTCCTAGAATTTCACCCCCCTCAAAAACCTCAATTAAAGCTTCCCCAATAATCCAAGTTTGACATGCCAACCTAATCCCATTATCAATATCAGATTCGGATAAAAACACTTCCTCCCTATTACTAAAAGGTGTCAGTTCTCCACTTGCCACTATCTTACACTTGCCACAACTTCCCACCCCAGCACAAGGCATTTGCAAACAAATATTATTATCCACTAAAAACCTGCTTATTAAAACAGGTTCCTCATATCTTTTCTCAAACTCCGAACCAAAACCTCTAAAACAAACTAGAAATCCCATAAAATATCCACTCCTACAATATTAAATATACAGATATTCGACCCTTGAATCATATTTAACTAAAAAATCCGCTAACCTAAAGAGGTCACTGAAAAAGTCCTTGATTTAATTTGCCTTACCTTCCCTTATTCTCCCCATTTATTGAGACTCAAACTCCAACATATTACTGCGAAACCTCATCCGTGCAAACTGATCCTGCAATCTCTTATTAGTCCTCTCCTTAATTGCAATAGAATCAAAAAAAGTAATCCACATCTTACGAAAACTTTCCTCATTATCAGACAATATCTTCTCATATTCTAACAATTGACTAGTATCATGAGCAATGTAAAATGATGTTCTTGCAGGATGAATGGATGCCTTATTTCTCTTTTCATCATATATTATCCAGTTCTCCTCTGGCAGCCTGTCTTCAAAATGAGGAGATAAAAACAAAAGAACATCATTTTTAGGGCATATTTTTGCAAACAAAATATTGTTCTTAAGTTCAGAAAATCTTACAAAACCTTTTAACAAATGAGTTTCATTTAATAAATTTCTTCCCAGTTCAAACATTCTTCTCACTGAATCATTAGAATGATGATCTATTACAGCTTCGCCCATATGCAGTCCAATTACAATAAATCTATAAATCAAATCGGCTTTTTCTAAATCCTCACATAAAGAAGCATAGAAAATGCTCTCAAACGCTCTTTCTGACACTTTTTTAATAACAGTATTTATTACCTTTTCAGACTTTATATTATCCGCTTTAACAGTTATATACTCATTAAATAACTGAAAGGATATATTCTCATCACAAGACAGCATTACATTAGAATGACCCAACTTACTATCCCATGCATCATACACACCGGTTAAGATTCCTTCTAATGAGTTTTCGCAAATAAAAACAGTCATAAAATACACCGCCTTAAGTAAACTTTCTATATCTGACCAAATGCACTTGTAATAATATCTTCTTTAGTTGGCGTAATATTTAAATTAACATCATCAAATAATGATATCTGCTTATAAGTGGTTTGATTATCAATTGGTAATTTTTCTTTAATGTTAACTAAATTCTGGGTTATATAGTCCTCTTCCATCTTAATAGGATACATCATCTTACCATCACAGGTTACGAAATAAATAGCTCTCTTTAAAACCACGCCTATTTTTTTTAAATCTTCAAATCTAAGCTTTGCTGTTCTTCTTGCCTTAATTATTCTTTGAGCTGAACGTACTCCAAGGCCTGGTACTCTTAGTAAGGTGTTATAATCTGCCTTATTAATTTCTACAGGGAATAATCCTAAATTCCTTACTGCCCAATCGCATTTTGGATCTAAAAAGGGATTAAAATTAGGTCTTGATTCAGACAGTAATTCATTAGCTTTAAAATTATAAAACCTTAATAACCAATCCGCCTGATATAACCTGTGTTCCCGAAGCAGGGGCGGTGCTGTTGAAACTGCTGGAAGCATCTTATCACTATTAATAGCCACAAAAGCAGAATAAAATACACGTTTTAGATCAAATTTATCGTAAAGAGATTCAGAAACAGATAAAATCTGATGATCAGTCTCTTTTGTTGCACCGATAATAACCTGAGTACTTTGACCTGCCGGAACAAACTTAGGTGCTTTTTTATAAACTACTAAATCATGCTTATTCTCGGTTATACCTGTTTGAATCTGTCTCATAGGCTTTAAAATCTTGTTTCTATTCTTATTAGGTGCTAATGTAGTTAGTGATTCCGAAGTTGCTAATTCCAAATTAACACTCATTCTGTCTGCTAAAAATCCTGTTCTTTCAATTATTAAAGGATCTGCACCTGGAATGGCTTTTACATGTATATATCCATTAAATCGGTGTACTTCCCTAAGCAATTTTATGGTTCTATAAATCATATCCATGGTGTAATCTGGACTTTTAATAATTCCAGAACTTAAAAATAAACCTTCAATATAGTTTCTCCTATAAAAACCCATAGTTAAATCACAAACTTCTTCCGGTGTAAATGTAGCACGTTCCACATCATTAGTTACCCTATTTAAACAATATTTACAATCGTATATGCAATCATTAGAAAATAATATCTTAAGAAGTGAAATACATCTTCCATCTGCTGCATAACTGTGACAAATACCCGCAGCGATAGCATTACCTATTCCGCTTCCATTACTGCTTTTATCTACACCACTTGACGTACAGGCAACATCATACTTTGCAGATGCTGCAAGTATTCTTAATTTATGATCAGTGGTACTCTCTACCAAATGTTCAGACTTTTGAGTTCCCAGATAAATATTAGTTTCCATATTGCTCAACCTTTCATACTTAATTAATCTTATTATATCATAGACAATTTATTATTGCAAACACTTGTTTGGTTTTTATATAAAAAATAAACGCCCTAAGGCGTTTATTTTTTACATTGCTATACTGTTGAAAAGGTTTATATCTTGTTCATTAATTAATTTATCACAATCAAGTAACAATTTAACATCATCCCCAACTTTACCAATTCCATAAACATAACGGTTTGAATGTACACCATTACCAAGACTTGGAGGAGGAACAATGTTACTTTCATCAATTGTAACTACTTCTGCAATAGTATCTACTATTAATCCAACTACAGTTGATTTAACATCAATTACAATAATACAAGTTCTGTCATTATACTCTAAAGGTTCTTTTCTAAATCTAATTCTTACATCAATAACAGGAATTATTTTTCCTCTTAAGTTAATTAAACCTTTAATGTAATCCTCAACTTCTGGAATAACAGTTAACTTTTGAAGTCCAATAATTTCATTTACATAATTAATTCCAATACCATAATATTCATTACCTGATTTAAAGGTCATAAACTTACCTTTTTGGGTATCTTCATCCTCTTCTAATAATCCATTTATGATTTCTTCAGCCATGTCGGAAATCCCCTTTCTATTCTTGCATTAATCCGCCAGTATCAATAATTAAACTAATACTTCCATCTCCAAGTTGAGTACAACCTGAAATACCTTTTACCTTTTTAATGTAACTTGGCATTGGTTTTACAACTATTTCCTGCTCTCCTATGAGTCTGTCAACAAAGATACAAAGCTTCTTTTCATCGTGTTCAACTATTGCCATTATACCTTCTTCTACATCATCAAAACCGTCAGTACAGTAATAATCTTTTAGTCTAATTAATGGGTAAGAATCTCCTCGTATCATAATAAATTCTTCACCCTCTGGCTCTTTAATTAATTGCCCTTTTTTAATTCTAACAAATTCTTTAATAGCTTCTGTAGCAATAACATAAGTTGCATCTCCTACTCCTATTAAAATACCATTAATTATTGCAAGTGTCAATGGTATTTTTAATATCATAACAGAGCCTTCACCTTCTTTACTATCAATCTCAAGAGTTCCGCCAACAGCCTGAATGTTTTTAACTACAACGTCCATGCCTACTCCTCTGCCAGAGTATTCTGTAACTACTTCTTTTGTTGAAAATCCCGGTAATGTAATAAAGTTATATATCTCTTTATCTGTTAAATCTTTTTCTGATTTATTGATTAGACCATTTTCTCTGGCTTTTTTAAGTAATTTATCCTTATTTAAACCTTTTCCATTATCCTTAACAATAATCCAAACCTTACCGCCTTCGTTTTTAGCTTCAAGAGTAATTCTAGCTTTTTCAGTCTTTCCTGCTGCTTTTCTTTCTTCATTACTTTCTATACCATGATCTACAGCGTTTCTTACTAAATGCATTATTGGATCAGAAATATTCTCAATTATATTCTTATCTACTTCTGTGTTTTCACCAATTATTTCAAGTTCAATATCTTTTCCTAATTTTCTTGATACATCATATACTATTCTGTTCATTTTCTGGAATGTGTTATTTAATGGCATCATTCGCATAGTCATTATTGTATCCTGTAATTCAGTAGTAATTTTATTTAATTGTGCTGCTGATTTCAAAAAGTTAGTAAGATCTAAACCTGGTACTTTTAAATCCGGATTTTGAAGTACTACCGCTTCAGCAATAACAAGCTCTCCTATTAAGTCCATAAGTAAATCCATTTTACTAACGTTGACACTAATAAAGCTTTGTTTTTGTTGTGTATGTTGAGGTTCTCTACTCTTTGCGGCTGGTGCTGTTTTTGATTGAGTAACTGTCTGTGTAAGCTTTTCAAGTGTTGAGCCTTTATTATCAGAATTATCAGCTTCGATGTCATCATCAAGATCAAGTTCCTTAGGCTTTTCTATAAATGCTTCCTTAAAGTTGGATTTTGATGCCTTTCTTGGAGCATTTAAGAATTCATCTGCATCACATTCTTCAAAATCAATGTTTTGAATTCCTGAACTGTTACTAATCAATTTCATAATTGCTTCTTGAGAAGCTTGCGTTTGTAATGAAATACTAAATCCATTCTTTAAAATTACCTCTGAACTTTGTTCATTAGTAATTATATCATCTGGTTCATATAATAAATCTTCTGCTATTTCTTTTAAAGCATATACTGCTGTGTACGCTCTTATATTAGACATTTCGGTATCTTGTCGATAATATATATTAATTTTATAAAATTTACTATTTTCAGAAGCTACTGGTGCTACATAGTACTTCTTTGGCTCTACATAAATATTTTCAGGAGGTAGTTCATTTCCACTGGATTGAACATTATTTTTTATTTTATCCAAGAAACTAACAATTTTCTTTATTAAATCATCAGGAACACCGTCTGATTCATTACCCTCTTTAATTTTGTCCAACTCAAGCTTAATAAAATCAGTGACCTCAAGTATGTATCCCACTAATTCTTTGTGCGGAACATATTTTGGGTGAGATTCTCTTAAATAATAAAAAACATCTTCTAGTTTATGTGACAAAGTAGCAATATTATTATACATCATTGTTCCTGATGAGCCTTTTATTGTATGCATCATTCTAAAAATTTCATTAATGCTTGACTCATCAAAATACTCTTCATCCTTCTTAGCAAGAGTAATTTGTTCTAACTGTTCAATTATCTGCTCACTTTCGTATAAGAATATGTCTAACATTGCTTCTAAATATTCATTTGCCATTATAAACCTCCTTTCAACATAAATCACTATTAAATTATTATATCATCTTTTATCACCTGTTGTCAATTTTTACTTTATTCAAAAGATATTTTCATGAATTTAACAAATAGTCTGCTTTTTCACCATGAATATATATTCAACTTTACTTACTTATGAGTATTTGTTAAATTCATAAAGATATATTAAAAGTAGGCTGTGTTTATAAGACACAACCTACCTTTATAAATAAATATTAACTAAGATGCTGCCATCTCTTTAAGAGTTTGTAAGTCAGATTCACTTATAAGCTTTTCACAATCAAGTAATAATTTCACTTCATCTCCAACTTTGCCTATTCCATAAACATACTTATTAGAGCTTGCTCCTATACTTGGTGGTGGTACCACATTCTTTTCATCAATTGTAATAACTTCTGCAATAGTATCAACAATAAGACCAACAATTATTGATTTAATCTCAACAACTATAATACAGGTTCTATCATTATATTCAATCGGAGGTTTTCTAAATCTGGCTCTAACATCAATTGCTGGAATAATCTTACCTCTAAGATTAATTAGTCCTTTAATATAATCCTCTGATTCTGGAATTTCAGTCAATTTTTGTAAGCCTATAATTTCATTTACATAATTAATTCCAATTCCATAAAATTCATTACCTGACTTGAAAGTCATGTATTTACCTCTTTGGGTATCTTCATCTTCTTGAATTTCTAATTCTAAATCTTTAGCCATACATGTATCTCCTTTCTACTCTTGTAACAATCCACCAGTGTCTATAATTAAGCTAATACTTCCATCTCCAAGCTGGGTACATCCTGAAATACCCTTAACCTTCTTAATATAAGTTGGCATTGGCTTAACAACAATCTCTTGCTCTCCTATTAACTTATCCACAAAGATACATAAACGTTTATCTTCATGCTCTAGTATTGCTAATATACCATCTTCTATATTATCAAATCCACCTGTATGATAATATTCTTTTAATCTTATGACAGGGAAAGATTCTCCCCTAATCATTATAAATTCTTCACCTTCCGGCTCAGTAATTAACTGACTGCTTTTAACTCTTACAAATTCTTTTATAGCACCTGTAGCAACAACATAAGTTGCATCACCAACACCAATTAATATACCATCTATAATTGCAAGTGTCAAAGGAATCTTTAGGGTCATTGTAGTTCCTATTCCCTCTTTACTGTCAATCTCAAGACTTCCACCTACACCTTGGATGTTTTTAGCTACAACATCCATTCCAACTCCTCTTCCAGAGTATTCTGTTACTTCCTCCTTGGTGGAAAAACCTGGAAGTGTAATTAAATTATATATTTCTTTATCTGTTAAGTCTTTCTCAGATTTTGACAGTAAACCATTTTCCCTTGCCTTTTTAAGAAGTTTCTCCTTGCTAAGACCTTTGCCATTATCTTTTACAGTAATCCATACCTTACCACCCTCATTTTTTGCTTCAAGGGTAATAATTCCTTTATCCTGTTTTCCGGCCTGCCTTCTTTCTTCTTTAGATTCAATTCCATGATCTACAGCATTTCTAACAAGATGCATTATTGGATCTGAAATACTTTCAATAATCTTTTTATCTACTTCTGTATTTTCACCAATGATTTCAAGTTCAATATCTTTATTAAGCTTTCTTGACACGTCATATACAATTCTATTCATCTTTTGGAAAGTATTATTAAGTGGCATCATTCTCATTGTCATTATTGTATCTTGAAGTTCAGTTGTGATTTTTGATAATTGAGCTGCGGCTTTATAAAAGTTAGTTAAGTCAAGTCCCGGAACCTTTAAATCAGGGTTTTGAAGTACTACGGCCTCAGCAATAACAATTTCACCAATTAAATCCATTAACAAATCCATCTTATTTACATTAACACTTATAAAGCTTTGCTTTGGCTGTGATACAACATTATTTTCTTTAGCCTTTTGAGAAGGAACTCTAGTTGTAGTAACAGTTTTTTCTTCTGTTTCAGCTTCATCTGAATTATTTGAATTATCACCTAAGTCTAATTCCAAATCTATTGCTTTTGGCTTTTGCTTTAAATTGTCTTTAAAATTATTTTTAGATTTAATATTATTTAAAAATTCTTCTGCATCACATTCTTCAATTTCAATGTTTTGAACTCCCGAAGAATGATCTATTAACTTTAATACCTGTTCTGATGTTGCCTTTGTCTGTAATGAAATACAAAATCCATTCTTAAGAATAACTTCTGATGAATCTTCATTAGTAATTATATCTTCAGGCTCATATAATAAATCTTCTGCCACTTCTTTTAATGCATAGACTGCTGTATAAGCTCTTATGTTACACATTTCCGTATCACTTCGGTAATAAATAAATATCTTATAGAATTTACTTTCTTCTGTAGCTACCGGGGCAACATAATACTTTTTAGGTTCAACATATACATTCTCAGGAGGTAATTCTTCACCTTTAGAAGTAACATCATTTTTAATCTTATCTAAAAAAATCTGAATTTTATTAATTAATTCTTTTGGATTTCCATCTGGATTTACTCCATCTTTAATTTTATCTAATTCAACTCTTATAAAATCATTTACATCTAAGATATATCCTACTAATTCAGCATGTGGTACATTATTTGGATGAGATTCTCTTAAGTAATAGAATACATCTTCTAATTTATGTGATAAAGTAGCTATATTATTATACATCATAGTTCCTGATGAACCTTTTATTGTATGCATCATTCTAAATATTTCATTTATGCTTGACTCATCAAAAAAATCCTCATCCTTCTTAGCGAGGGTAATTTGCTCTAGTTGCTCAATGATCTGCTCACTTTCATATAAGAAAATATCTAACATGGCTTCAAGATATTCATTGGACATTATTACCCCTCCTCTCTTTAATTAAAATATTATTACTCAGAAAGATAATTTATTATTACCATTCACATTTTATATGTTCTTTAGATAGTAATAATTTATTTCTAAATAAGTCCCATTTTTTCAAGTACACTTTTGAATTTTTCTTGATCTATTGGTTTTCCAACATAAGCATCACAACCAAGGTCAAAAGCTTTAGTTACATTCTTTCCTTCGTTTAGTGCTGTTGTCATAATGACTTTAACACCTTCATCTTCTTTTATTCCTTTTTCTCTCTCTATGTCTCTTATTGCTTTTAGAACCTGATAACCATCAAGTTCTGGCATCATTACGTCTAAACATACTAAGTCATATCCACCGTTATCATCCATTTCCATTAAAAATGCATCAACCGCTTCTAATCCATCAACTGTAACATCACATTCACCATATCTTGATAAAAATTTCAAAATGTACCTTCTACTTGCAAAATCATCTTCTGCTATTAATATTTTCATATTAAATCCTCCTCTACATATCATTTAGTACATTATATACTTTTCCTGAAATATTTGCTAATGAAACTTGATACTTAACGGCTCCTATATCATATGCGACTTTTGGCATACCATATACAACACTACTCGCCTCATCCTGACCTATAGTCTGAGCTCCTGCATTTCTCATAGCCAATAAACCTTTCGCACCATCAGCACCCATTCCAGTTAAAATAACGCCAACTGCTTTGTTTTTGGCTATCCTTGATACTGAATCAAATAAGACATCAACCGATGGACAATGTCCACTTACTTTTTCACCCTTTTTACATTCAACCTGATAAACACCATTTATTTTTACTAATCTCATATGTGCATCCCCTGGTGCTATAAGTACTGTGCCTCTTTCAACCTTGTCACCTGTTTGTGCTTCTTTTACTGACACTTTACACTGATTATTTAAACGCTGAGCATACATTGCTGTAAATCCTGGTGGCATATGTTGCACAATTACTACTCCTGGAATGTCGGTACCAAAATTCTTTACTACATTATAAATGGCTTCTGTACCACCCGTAGAAGCTCCAATTGCAACAATTTTATCTCCGCCAAAATCTCTATTACTTTGCATTGAAGAACTTGCTGATACTACGCTTCGATTAGCACTTATATTACTTCTGTTTGATCTCCCCACTTTAACTGATGCAGCTATTTTAATTTTAGCAATCAATTCATCTTCAATAAATTGTTGAATTTGATCTCTTCTAAGTCCGCTTGGCTTATTAACAAAATCTACAGCTCCTGCTTCAAGTGCATCAAATACTTTCATATTTAATGAACTTACTACTACAGTCGGAAGTGGATATTGTGGCATTAACCTTCTTAAAAAATCAATACCATTCATCTTAGGCAACTCAACATCTAGTGTCATTACATCAGGTTCATGCTCTAGTATTAAGTCTCTTGCTTCAAAAGGGTCTGATGCTGTAGCTACAACTTCAATCTCAGGATCTTGACTAATCCCTTTTGATAGCAGCTCTCTAAACATTATTGAGTCATCTACCACTAAAACCCTAATCTTTCTCATCACTTCACCTACTTATTAAATTTTTTAATTATTAAACTTTTTGAAATACTGATGGTTGAACATATTGAAACTTTGTAGCTGATTTGTCAATAGACTCAGACAAACCAATAAACAAATAACCTCCAACCTCCATGTTGTCGTAAATTTTATTAATAAGTTTTCTTTTTGTATCCTCTTCAAAGTATATCATAACGTTACGTAAAAAAACAACATGAAATTTCTTTTTAAATGGAAAATTATCCATTAGATTAAATTGTCTAAATATTAATTCATCCTTTAGTGCTTGCTTGACCATGTATTCTTCCTGGCCGATTTTATCAAAATATTTTTTCTTCCATTTTTCTGGCAGTACATCTATTTGCTCTTTAAGGTATTTGCCTCTTACTGCTGATTCCAAAACTTTTGTAGATATATCTGTTGCAAGTATTTTGGTATCCCATTCTTTGGATTCAAATCCAAAAAAATCGTTTATTACCATTCCAATTGTATATGGTTCTTCTCCAGTTGAGGAAGCTCCTGACCATATTCTTATGTCCTTGGTTCTTGCTTCACTCATCTTTAGTTTAGGCAGTACATACTTTTCAAGAAATTCAAAATGAGTAAATTCTCTCATAAAATATGTATGGTTTGTAGTAAGAGCATTTATCAAATTCATCATCTCTTTATTAGTGGAATCTGATTCAACAAATGACATATATTCATCATAACTACCATAACCATTACGGGCTAAGTAATTTTCTAATCTACCCACTATTAATACTCGTTTTTCTTGTAAATTTATTCCACAATGTAGTTTTATATAATTTACAATTCTTTGAAATTCTTTATCAGTTATTGTCAACTGTATTGCCTCCTTATAATTCTACAAAATAAATTATAGACTAATTTTACTTTACTAGACTGCATTTGTCAATCTATCTTTTGTTTGGCTTAACACTAATACATTAAACCAAACTAGTACATATTAACTATTATATCACTATTTTTAGTTAACTGTCAATTTTCTTTAGGTTTTTCTGATTTAAATTTTAGAATAAATATTTATAAAATTAGAATAATGGTATTAGGGGTTTTCCTTTGCTTTTTAGATTTTCTATAATGTGACGCTTTGCCTTTGGTCTATCCCCCCAAGATGTGAATTATTAGGCTTTGAAAATACAGAAGTGCCAAACATTCCAATGAGCCTATGAAAAGACCATAGTCTCATTTCCATGGCACTTAATGTATTTTCAAAGCCTAATAATTCACATCTTGGGAGATTTAGTTTTTTGAGGCAAAGCTGGGATTCAAGAATTTTATTTATTAGATTATGTGTTAAAGTTGAGGTGCTTATGAATACAAGTATAAATCCTGAAGGCTACCATTTACCAAAACAGCATTCTCGGTTGGTTGCGTATAGGCAATTAGGCGAAGTTCGACAATGTTTCCTTTTACTTTTGTGTTAGAAACACGGTATTTCTTTTTTATAGCAACTGCTTCTTCCTTTGTACAATTACATTCCCACACCTTTCCCTTTATAGTAGAAAGTAGCTTTTCGGGTGTACCTTGTACTTTTATCTTACCTTCTTTCAAAATTAATATCTCATTACCGATGTCCTCAATATCCGAAACAATGTGAGTGGCAAATATTATTATACGATTATTAGAGTATTCACTGACAAACTGTTTAAAATTCATTCTCTCTTCAAGGTCTAATCCTACTGTTGGTTCATCAAGGATTAAAATTTGTGGTCTATTAAGAAGTGCCTGTGCAATACCAAGACGTTGCTTCATACCACCAGAGAAATTCTTAATCTTCTTTAACCCCATATCAGATAAATTTACCTGTTCAAGCACTTCATCAATACGCTTCTTGCTCTCTTCCTTTGAAAGTCCTTTTATGACCGCCATATACTTTAAAAATTCCTTAGCTGTAAAGTCTGGATAATATCCAATCTTTTGAGGTACATACCCTAAAAGGCTACGATAATCTGCATCTAATTCAGAAATAGGTTTTCCATCAAGCAAGACTTTGCCCGAATCTGGTGTCTCAAGATCGCATATAGCACGTATCATCGTAGACTTTCCAGCTCCATTTGGACCAAGTAAACCATAAACACCGCTTATGAATTTGCAATTTACATCGTCTAGTATTTTTTTATCATAAATCTTTACAATATCTCTTAACTCTAGAACCATATAAGTCTCTCCTAATCTATTTTTGTAAAAAACAGCTTCAATATCCATACCTTTGTTACTATATACAGTGCAACAAGTAGTACAATCTGAATAACTAACACACTATACAAAACATTCCATGTAGAAACATTACGTATCAAAGTTGTAATATAAAGTCCATTAATAGGCAACACTGACAACAATAAATACAGCACATAGTCATTTACTATGGTTTTTACAATAGGGAAACTAAAAATCCATGTTATAACAAATGATATAGCAAATCCAGTCAATGAGGTTTGACTTAACATGGATACAATAATAGTTACAAGAAGTATCAAATTACACCCTAAAATGCTAAATAAAATCTGGCAAAAAGTAATTTGCCCCATAGTACATTTTAATACAGAACTAACAAATTTTTTTTCAAAACTACACTGTATACTCACTTCTGCATTTGCAAATCCATAATTTGAAAAATGAATGATGCTTATAATCACAAGCATTGTAAACATAATTATATTAACAGCGATAAATACTGCACTTAGCTTATGTTTAAATAATTGTTTTCCACCATTTTTTGCCGTACCAAGAAGTTCTGTCATATTACATTCTCTTTCAAAAGCAAAAAGAGGAGCAGCAAAAACAATAATAAAGACAGTAAAAACACTAAAAAAATTACTCACGATATGTCCATAAGCATCCCAATCTCCAGAAAATCCATACCTAACAACACCATCTATATTCTTCCATACTGCATCTTTTGAAAAATAATGAGCCGATTGAATATTAAATACATCTTGAAAGAAACTATATGTACTATTATATAACTTAAAATCATCAATCTCAGCATATGTAGAAGTATTATAATCCTTGTGAAGCTGTTTAAGAAATATATCATTTACTTCTTTTGCATACTTTGTAGCAACAGCTTTATTTTGCTCATACCCTGCCTGTCCTGTGAGAAATTCGCCATTCTTTTCAGAAAAAGCAATAAAACGATCGCTTAAGTCATATCCAAATTCACCATAAATGATCATTGAGTAAATAATTATTACAATTACAAAAAATAGGGAAATAAATATCACTTTCATCTTAAACAGTTTATATAACTCCTCTTTTATCACTAAAATCACCAACTTTATTTATAGTTATCATAAAACATGGTACTTTCTACTTTTATAATTACCAAAATTTTATGTTCAATTTATCATATTTGTCACAAATAGTCAATCATAATTCCATCCTCTTATAATCTGAAATTTAATCACTATTTTAAGTTAAATGCCAATTTTCTTTAGATTTTTCTAATTTAAATATTAGAATAAATATTTATAAAATGAGAATAATGGTATTAGGTGTTTTTTTTGCCTTTTGCTTTGCTTTTTTGGTCTATTCCCCAAAGATATGAATTATTAGGAAATTTAGTTTTTTGAGGCAAAGCTAGGATTCAAGAATTTTATTTTTTAGATTATGTGTTAAAATTGAGGTGCTTATGAATTTATCTACTAATTTAAATGAAAATATTAGTTATGTTATTCCACATTTTGGTGTTGGGAAAAGTTTTGATATTATTGGGAAAAATATCTTGATTAATAATAGGAATGCTTATCTTTTGATGATTGATGGTTTTGCTAAGGATAATATTATGCTGTTTATTACTCAAAGGCTTCAAAGTGTAACGGATTTTGAGTTTAATAATATTAGTGATTTTATTAACTTGAAGATTGCTTATATGGAGGCAGAGGAATTTACTGATTTTTCTGTTATGGAATCTATGGTTTTGTCAGGTGCTATCGCACTTATGATTGATGGGATGGATAAAGGGGTTATTATTGATGCAAGAGAATATCCTGTTCGTTCTCCTTCTGAGCCGGATCTTGAGAAGGTTACCAGAGGACCAAGAGATGGGTTTGTGGAAACTATAATTTTTAACACTGCTCTTATTAGGAGGAGAATTAGAGATCCTAAACTTACATTTGAATTAAAATCTGTTGGTAAACGTTCAAAAACTAATGTTGTAGTTGCTTATATTGATGATTTAATTGACAAAAACTATTTAACGGAAATTAATCAAAAGATTGATAGTATTGAGATTGATGCATTGTCTATGGCGGAAAAAACTTTAAGCGATTTGCTTATTGAAAAGCGTTTTTTTAATCCGCTTCCTCAAGTCAGGTATACCGAGAGGCCTGATGTTGCTGCTGCTCATCTTTATGAAGGGCATATTTTAATTTTGGTTGATACTACTCCTAGTGTTATAATATTGCCAACTACTATATTTCATTTTACACAGCACGCAGAAGATTATTATCAAAACCCTTTGGCTGGTAATTACATTAGATGGGTACGGTTTATTGCCATATTGTCTTCACTTTTTCTAATTCCTATGTGGTATTTAGCTGTATTGTATCCAAATTATCTGCCAGATTTCTTAAAATTTATAGTTCCTAAAGAAACTGGACAAGTTTCCATACTTTTTCAACTTTTAATTTTGGAATTTGGCTTAGATTTATTAAGAATATCTTCAATTCATACTCCTAGCAGTATGACAACTTCCCTTGGTATTATCGGCGGTTTAATACTTGGCGAGCTTGCTATTAAAGTTGGATGGTTTATACCTGAAACAGTTCTTTATATGGCATTTGTCGGAATCGGAACTTTTGCAACTCCAAGTATTGAATTTGGAATGGCTTTAAGAATATTTAGATTAGTTCTTTTAATTTCTACTGGAATTTTTAAAATATATGGTTTTATAGCCTCCATATTATTTATCCTATTTACAATATTTTTTACTAAAAACTCTAGTAAAAAAAGCTATACCTGGCCATTAATTCCATTAAATACAAAAGCCCTTTTACACGTTTTATTCCGCTCACCCATACCTAAAAATAATAATAAAAAAAAGTAAGTTTAAATTTAAAGTTCAACGTTTAATTCTTTCTGATTATTTGACCGTTTCTGGTGATGGAACCTTCAAATTTCCTAAAATTTAGCGTGGTATTAAAGTTCTATATCAAAACAATATAAAATATCACGCTATTCTTTTTTGTTGTGCCTACTTTTTTAATGAAATAAATCACTTTTACTACATATAACAAAATGTTCCTTTGTTAATATATTTACAATTTTTTCAGTTTCCTCTTAAATACAAATATTATTATTTAATTTAATTGATATTCTTTGAATCCTTTCTAGTTCGTATTTACTTTGTTCCACAAGATACTCATCTGTACAATTTTTTAAAATTTCAAAAAAATTTTTAGCTTCACTTAATAAAGCTGATAATAATTCATTTTTATTAACGCTAATTTTATCATCTAATACAGATAATAAAACTTGTTCCCTTGAAACCATTTGAAATTTCACTTTTATTGGTTGATCTGGAAAATAAAAACATACTTCTTTGCTATTTTCTATTAACTCTTCAATTGCACTTATAAAATAAACCCATAATTGATCTATCATATCCCATTGTTTAAATCCTAATATAATATTTCCATAACAATTTACTACAATAGCACCCTCTATATAATCAAAATCATTAATAACATCTAAGCAATCCACATTATTAAAAATTATAAAATATTTAGCAAATTCATTTTCTAAATTTTCTAGTGAAGTTATTTTTTCAATTTTTTTTATATATGATTTAACACTTATCATACTTCTACCTCCTTTGGATATAATTGACCTATCCTACCATTTTTAAAACCTACAACATAT
>JAVBPB010000133.1:0-22151 GCA_031549965.1 Mobilisporobacter sp.
TTGTGAAAATCCCACTAGTAAAGTAGCATGGGCTAGTTTAGCAGCAGATATTGCTTGTCTGGTTGTACCAGTTGTAACAGGTGGTGGAACGATTGTAAAGGCTGTAGCTAAAGGCGATGATATAGTGGATGGGGCTAAAGCAGTTATTAAGGGTGGTTCAGGAACTAAGAGTATAGGTAAAACATTATTTAAAAGTAATACTACTTCGAGTTTCTGGAAAGATTACAATAAGTTGCCTAAAGACATTCAAAAAGCTGCAGATAAAGCGTTTGACATATTTTCTGCTAATCCAACTAGTCAATCATTACATTTTGAAGATATGCCTCAACTAGGTAAAAATGTTTGGTCTGCAAGAATTAATGACAAATACAGAGCTTTAGGTAGAATGAATGGTAATACAATTGAATGGTATGCAATAACCAACCACTATGCTAAATAATATTAACAATAGTAAAGGCAATTCATAGTGAAAAGCTATGATAAGTGAATAATAAATATTATAGTTAAGGGACTAAAAGCCCTTGACTATAATATAAGGAGGTATGCAAAATGAACTTTGATGGGATTGATTGGACTGAATTATCAAAGTTTTTTGGTTTGTTTGACGAATCTGATGATGATGAAACAGTTTTAAAAAAAACTAAGGAATATCTGTTGGAAAATCATTTTCCATATGCAAATGATACTGTGGCTGATACAATCAGGCTTTTTTTAGTAGCATTGCATGATAGGTGCTTAAAAGATGGAAGGTATAGTACTCCGATATGGAATGGGTTATTAGAGGTTAGAGACAATAGAACTCTAATAAAGTATACAATTATTCTTCTTGAACATATGTGGTATTAAAGTGAAGATTATTAAGTGACAAGTTTCAACTGGATTATTTGGAGTTATGATGTAATAATTACAAACTCAAAGGGAGAAATCATAACAGCAGTAGGAGGAAATACAAAATCGCTAAAAACTTGGAAAGATGTTGTAATTAGAATGTTAAATAATAATGGTGGATATAGTTCGTTGCCAATTAATTAATGATGGTGGAGTTTTCTTGTAAAAGAAAGAAAGGATTGAAATCAAATGACCATGTTAAAAGATACTGAAGAGAATATTAAATTTGAGATTCAGTTTATAAAAAATAATATGTTAATCGTAATTCTAATTAAATGAGCGATATGCTTTAGAAAAAACTGGAGCATATCACATATAAAAGATTTGTAGAATTTTATAATTAATAGGGGATAATTTATGAGAGTAAAGTATAGGATTTCTTTTGCCAATGAGCATATTGATCTTATTGAAAGATTAGATAAGAAAGGCATGAAATATGATAGATACGAAACATTTACAGTTTTTGAATTGTTCGGGGATGACGAAAATTTCGAACAATTAACAGAGGTGCTGGAGCACTACAATATTCCTCTAACTTTATCAGAGGCTGTTTTTTCTCAAAAGGAATTTGATGAAGCCCAGTGGTTAAGTATTAGAAGTACTTGGAGGTATGATTACCCACAACCAGAAAATTTAGGGTACATATTTTCAACGTATGACACTACAAATTATTGTGATAAATGTAGAAAAGGCATGATACAAAAAGAAAACTTTATTATAAAGAAAGTGCCGAATTGGGGAGCACGTCATTTTTTTATGACAAATTTGATTCATGATGAGCTTTTTATATCAGAAAAGGCAGCCAACATATTGAAAAACAGTAATCTTTCAGGGTTCGATTTTTACGATATACTCAACAAATCAAATAAGAGTATGGAGCATGTCAAACAATTGTATGTAAATAATTATTTAGATAATGGGATAAGCGAGAAATCTATCAGATCGGAATTTGTATGTCCAGAATGTGGCTACAAAAAATACATACTTAAGCCAGATTTTATTTACTATAAGAAACATGCTTTTGAAGAAATTCACGAGGATATAATAAAGTCAAATGAAAAATTTGGAGAAATAGGCTGTGATAGTATAATCTTTATAACACAGAAATTCTATCAAACAATAAAGAATAATAAACTAGATAAAGGCTTAGCATTTAAACCTGTTAAGTTAGTTGAATAAAAATTTATGCCAAAGCAATTCAAAAGTCGTTGATGTTGGCAAGCGAAACCAGTTATCATTTACAATATGATAATAATACAGGAATAGCATACTTTGACAACCTTTGTCTGGTTTCAGACATGACATCCTCAAGTTATACATATGATGCTAATGGTAACTTATTATCAGCAACAAATAATAGTGGACGTTGGAGTAGACTATCTTTAAGTCAAGAACAGGAATTTATGCAGATGTTTGGCGATTATATTAATTGTAAGTAAAAGAAGAGGTGAGAATTTTAATGATTGATTCAAAATCTATTAATTGGGAGCAACACAAAGAATGCATTGAAGATATAGCATTAGAGATTAGTCAATCTAGTCACTGGAGAAAAGTTTTATTTGAAGCTGATTATAATCAAAAGTTTTTAATCAGCAAGAGTTGTGAGGAAGTTCTTCCCCAGTATATTAAGCAAATGGTTATTGAAAATGATTTACATATTTTATGTATCTAAAGTTAGTGAGTGTCAGAAGAGTTTGATTCAGGATGTATAATTACTGAAATCCTAAGATATTCTGGTAATTAAAGTAATAATCTTGTGCTAAATTTTTGAAGAATTAATCGAGGAAATTTGCAGAAAAATTCGTAAACGTGCTTGAGCAAATACAAGTAATACCAAAGCTTCAATACAAAGATTTGCTACCATGGTCAGAAAAAATACCAGAAAAATGTAAAAATCCAAAGGCATCACAGGACCAGTAAATTTAGAATTGAAAAAAGTTGAATAATTCCTTAAAATCATTTATAATTAAGTTGCTAAACATTTATCATCATTCCTTTGTAATGTAGTGTGGTAACTTTATTATACTAGGAATTTGTATAAATGTTTAGTTTTTTAATTTTTTATTATTGTAAATTTATGGGTGCGATTTTGCATGTTTATAGTAATTATTAATAGTTAATAGTGTCGTTTCCTTCAGCCGGAAATTCTCTCATGCTGTTACTGCCATTCATGGCAGGAGGCTCACCCATCCCATTTTGAGGAAACTCGCCATTTTGAGGCATTTCACCATTACCATTGAACTGACCCCTGCCAGGTCGGTTGCCATTACCATTGCCTTTACCACCAAATCCACCAAACCCAGCCTCACCAACATTAGATGAAGAATTTGAAGCAGTAAATGAACCAAGTGAAGTACCCGCTGTATAAGCACCACCAGAATAAATACCATCTGTAACCGTACCACTATGGGAACCACCTGTAAATACACTATAGCTTTCACCATTTTTAAGTCCAGAAGAACTATAAAATATTGAAGAACAGCTCTTAATTATTGTAAATGAATTTACCTCATTCCCGTTTGCATCCTGAATATTTACTAAAGTATCTTTTTCTAATTGACCATTAATCCAAACTGATGATTGAGTAGATTTATCGCTTATAGATATAGGCATATTTCCACCAGAAGCAATAATAGTACCCCCATTAATAATACAAGTATAACCGCCATTATCACCAATATCAATAGGTCCGTTTGCATTATTTCCTGAATAAACTACACAAATACCACCGTTAATAGTCATATTTCCATTAGAATCAAGCCCGTCTCCTTCGCATTCAGCGTATATATAACCACCATTCATAATTAATTCATTACCAGTATTAAGAGCATCATCTTCAGCCATAACTCTTGATGAACCACCATTAACAGTTAAAATATTCTTAGCCTCAAGACCTTCATTACTTTTATTAACATTTATAGTACCACCATTAATAGTAAGGTCAGTTGTAGCATGGATACCATCATCACCAGCAGAAATATTCATTACCCCACCATTAATAACTATATCTGTTTCACTTTCAAATCCATCAGAAGTACTGTTTATATTAATTTCCCCACCAGAAACTGTAATATTATCATTCGTGTGGATACCATCTTTTACAGCAGTAACAGTTAAAACTCCACCATTAATTAAAATATCATCATCACCAGCAATACCATGCTTATAATTTCCGGTAACATTTAATTTACCAGTTCCATTAATAACAAGAGTATCATTACTAAAAAGAGTACCTTTAGCATCAATAGAATACTCACTTCCATCAACTAATTCATTATTAGTACCATCTAAAATGTTAATATATGCATTTTTAGCATTTTGAAAATAAATAGCAGGCCCGTCTGAATTGGTAATTCTAACTCCATCTAAGCTTAACTGTACATTTTCAGAGCAATCTACAACAATCATTCCATTTGTTAACTCGCCAGAAATAGTATAATCTCCTCCTTTAGTAATAGTAACAGTAGAACCATCAACGGTAATACCATTACCTGTAAAGCTAATGGTTTCAGAAAGAGTAATTGTTCCAGAATTACTAAAGACTAAGTTTTCAGAAGATGTACTTGTATTAACTGCTTTAGTACTTGAAGCCTCAATAGCAGAATTAGAATCTTTAGTAGTAACAATAACTTCTGTATTAGATTCATTAACCTCTGCATTATTATTACTGCATCCTGTTAACATTAATGAAACTATAATAGCTGAACTAATTAAATATGAACCTAATTTTTTTCTCATATATAAAACCTCCTGTATATTTATAATTTATAGTTGCTTAAGTTGATAATGTTATTATAAATTCCCAATGTGACAATCATATGATTATAAAAAGAAAATATGTGAAAATTAATTGATGTTTTCTTATACAAAATCAAAATATTTCAACTAATCTTAAGAAAATTGTAAAGACTTATCTAAGCTGTTATGATAATATAAAAAAATAATGGAAGAGGAGGTAATAAAATGCCAGAAAGTATATTAGTTGTAGATGATGACAAAGAAATAGCCGATTTAGTGGAAATATATTTAGTAAGCGACGGATATAAAGTATATAAAGCAAATTGTGCAAAAGACGGTCTAAAAATACTAGAAGATGAAGAAATACAATTAGTAATACTAGACATAATGATGCCTGGAATGGATGGGCTTAGTATGTGTAAGGTAATAAGAGAAAATAAAAATATGCCAATAATTTTTTTGAGTGCGAAATCAACCGATTTAGATAAAATAGTAGGATTAAGTACAGGAGCGGATGACTACGTAACAAAACCATTTAATCCTTTAGAACTTACAGCAAGGGTAAAATCCCAACTTAGAAGATATACAAAGCTAAACCCTAACATAAGTGATGAAAAAAAAGAAGGGGAAATAGTTATTAATGACATGAGTATAAACAGAAACACTCATGAAGTAAAGGTTAGTGACAGAGAAGTAAAACTTACTCCATTGGAATTTGATATATTATACCTTTTGTCTTCCCATCCGGGAAGGGTATTCAGTACAGATGAAATATTTGAACGAGTGTGGAATGAAAAAATGTATGAAGCCAATAACACAGTTATGGTTCATATAAGAAGACTAAGAGAGAAAATAGAAGAGGATTCCAGAAATGCTAAAATAATAAAAACAGTATGGGGAGTGGGATACAAAATTGAGAAGTAAAATCTTTGATAGCTTCAGAATTAATATAGCAGTGTATACACTTATAAGTCTGCTTCTAACAGTATTAACAGAAGTGATAATTCTATTTATACTAAATATCAGCATCTTTAGGTTTGATAAAAGGGATATAGAAAACTTTTCAATCAATCCCCCTCCTATGAAAGAAATTTCAATAATAACAGTAATTGTAATTGTATGCTTGGGAGTTGCATTTTTTATCTTCTATTTTTTCATATTAACAAATCGTATGACTAAAAATGTTGCAGATATTACAAATAATATACAAAACATATCAAAAGGAGATTTTGATTCAAAAATATACATTAAAGGAAATGACGAATTTGCCATAATATCTGACAGCTTAAATAAAATGTCAGGTGAGCTAAAAGAAATAATGTTAGCAGAAAGAAAAGCAGAACAAACAAAAAACGAGCTGATTACAAATGTTGCACATGACCTTAAGACTCCTTTAACATCAATCATAGGATATCTTGAATTAGTAACAAAAAGCAATAATTTAGATGAAGAAACAAAAAACAATTATTTAAATATAGCTTACAATAAATCCCGAAGATTAGAAAAGCTTATTGAAGATTTATTTAGTTTTACAAAATTTAGTTTTGGTGAAGTCCAACTAGAAAAAACAGAAATAAATCTGGTGCAATTTATCTATCAATTATTGGACGAATTTTATCCAAGCTTTCAGGATAATAATTTAAAATATAGTTTCAGATTCAGCCATAACGAAATTAACGTTCAAGCAGATATTAACCTTTTAGTAAGAGCATTTGCCAATTTGATTGAAAACGCTATAAAATATGGAAAAGATGGAAAGATTGTAAAAATTAAAATAACTGTGGATGAATTAATAACTAAATTTGAAATAACAAATTATGGAGAAGTTATACCGGAAAAGGACATTAATAATATATTTGATAAATTCTACAGAGTAGAGCAATCCAGAAGTAATGAAACAGGAGGAACAGGTCTGGGCCTTGCAATAGCAAAAAGTATAATACAAATGCATAACGGAAAATTATATGCATCTAGTGACTTAAAGGGTACAGTTTTTACTGTAGAATTGCCAATATATAATAAGGAGATAAAGACAGATGAAAAAAATTAAAATAGTATTTATGATGGTTATGTTAACTTTAATCTTTACAAGCTGTATATCATACAATACAAGTTTTGCTACAGCAGTATCAGTAATATCTGCTACAGAAACAGAAACTACCACTGTAGGCAAGGAACCTGAGGTATTACAAAACAATAAATTATCCATGTCAATTAACTTTGGGTATGAAAAATTCATTAAATATGGAAGAAACATGTTGGTAGATATAGAGGTAACTAACAGTGGAAAGGATTTTTTGGGAAAAGTTCAAGTAATACTTCCAGATCAACAATATGAAAGCATAATGTATGAAAAGGAAATTTCAGTAGCATCTAATAGTACAAAAAGCATTACACTGGCAATACCTGTAACCTCTAATTCAAATAAGATAAACTATCGATTGATAAACGAAAAAAACAAAGTAGTACTTAGTAAAGAAGCAAGAGCAAATGTAAATTCAAACTATATGCAAAATTCATATATAGGAATATTAAGTGATGATTACAACAGTGTAAAATATTTATCAAGTGATAAAAGCATTTATACAATGGGAACAATTCCAGTAAAATCCTTTGAAATGAATAATGAAAGCTTTCCTTGGGACTTAGCTGGGCTTGATATGCTGGATGTAATTGTAATTAATGATTATAGTACAAACCAACTAAATGAAAGTCAATATAAAGCTTTAAAAGCATGGGTTAATAATGGAGGAAGTCTTGTACTTGGAACTGGGCAAAGCTATCAAAAAGTACTAGAGCTATTTAGTGACGACTTTATTTCTGGAACAATAGGAGAACTAAAGCAAATGGAAATAAGTCTGGGAGAAAATAAAAGGATAAACAAAGAAATTCTTGATATAAAAATAAATAACGAAAAAGAACTTGAAAATTATAACGGTATCTCATTAATGAGTCAAATAACCATAGGTAAAGGAAATGTTATAATAATCAAATATGATTTAGGTTTAAACAGCTCTGATTGGAATAAGGTTGGAAGTTTAATAGGTCAAAGCATATATAATAATTTAAGTGAATTCAAAATTAATCAGTTAACTCAAGAGTTAAACGGTGGATATAGCCAAAATAATTGGAGACTACAACAGGTTATTTCTAATACATGGATTAAAAGCATACCAAATATAAAATTGTATGCAATAATATTGGCAATATACACAGTTATAGTAGGGCCTATAGCTTACATGATACTTAAGAAAATGGATAAAAGAAATCTTTTATGGGGAATAGTACCATGTACAGCTACGGTATTTTCAGCCATCATATTAATAATTGGAAGTTCAACAAGAATAGAGAAGCCTATGGTAAGTTATGGAACATTTACTACAATTATTAATGGAACAGCTTCTGAGGAGATATATATTGGAATCAGAGCTCCTTATAATAAAAAATACAGTTTAGAGTTTGACAATAAATTTAATCCCAAAATTACCAGTAACAATAATTACTATTATTCAAATTCTATGAATGGCGAAAAAAGCCTGAATAAATACAATATAGCAATAAAACAAAAAGTAGATAAAACTGAAATTGAAATTAACGATTTGCCTGCTTTTTCCGATTCATATTATAAGCTTCAAAACAACTATGAATTTGAAGGTAATGTAAAAACTCAATTAACATATACGCCTGTGGGAGTTAAAGGAACAGTAACCAATAATTTAGGATACGATCTTGAAAAAGCATTTGTTTTAGCAAATGGTACATTATTTGATCTAGGTGAATTTAAAAATGGAGATACAATAGATGTAGAAAAATTAAGGAAAGAAAATATAGGGAAAACACAGGATTTGGAATATACCAGTCAGATAATTGGAGAATTATCAGCCAATACCAACAGTCAAGGTAAAAGCAGTGGATTAACTTCAGAAGAGTTAAACTATAACAATGTAAGATTTAATGCACTTGTATATTTTTTAAGTGAAATAAATAATAACTATCAAGATAACGCCTGCATCATTGGATACAATAAAGAAATTAAAGGCAATAGCTTTAGTGAAGGGTTAGATGTAATTTCAAATGGAATAAATTTAGTATGTGCGGTTTCAAATATTAATTATATGGATACTACACATGAATATATTCCTGATTTAGATAAATATATATCAGCCTATATGGGTTCTTTCGATCAAATGAACAATCTTTTTTATGATGATACATTTGAATTAATATATTCAATGCCAAAAAATTATGAAATATTAGAGATATATTTAAAAAATCAGGACTACTACATGTTTAGTTTTGATGGCAAAATAGAATTTTACAATTATGAATTGTCAAATTACGAGGAAGTATTTAGTCAAGAAGATATTATAAAAGAACCTAAAAAATATTTAGGAGAAAACAATGAAATAAAGGCAAGATTGTCTAAAAAAATATCAGTAAATGACAAAAGTGCAACCCCACTGCCGGTATTTTCAGCTACAAAGGAGGCGAACTAAATGCTTAGAATTAGTAACTTAAATAAATCCTACGGAAACTTTAAAGCATTAGATTGCTTGGAGCTAAATATAGAAAAGGGAGAACTATTTGGATTTGTTGGGCCAAATGGAGCAGGTAAAACAACAACAATGAAAATCATATCAGGCTTATTAAAGGCTGATTCAGGAGAAGTTTATGTTGATGATGTGGATGCAATAAAAGAAAATAGAAAATTAAAGGATAAAATAGGTTACATGCCTGACTTTTTTGGAACCTATGATAATCTAAAAGCATTAGAATACATGGAGTTTTACGCTTCTATATATGGAATAGAAGGAAAAGAAGCCAAAAACCTCTGTTTAGATCTAATGGAATTAGTTAATTTATCAGACAAAAAAGACAGTTATGTTGACGGACTTTCAAGAGGAATGAAACAAAGGCTTTGTCTTGCAAGAAGTCTTGTCCATAACCCTGAATTGCTAATTCTTGACGAACCAGCTTCAGGTCTTGATCCAAGAGCGAGATTTGAAATGAAGGAAATACTAAAAAATTTAAAAAATATGGGAAAAACAATTATTATAAGTTCTCATATACTTCCAGAACTTGCCGAAATGTGTTCAAGTATTGGCATAATTGAAAAAGGAAAAATGGTAGTAAAAGGAACAGTTGAAGAAATATTTGCAACAGTAAACTCCTCTAATCCATTAATAATTAAATTTGTTGAAAATCAGGAAAAGGCGGTTAGAATCCTAAAAGAAAATCCCTTAATTGAAAATATCTCAATAAGGGAAAACAGCGTATCAACAACCTTTACAGGAAATGCCAAAGATGAAGCCCAATTAATTAAAACCTTAATTGAAAATGATATACTCTTATCTTCCTTTTCAAGAGAACAGGGAAATTTAGAATCTTTATTTATGCAAATAACAGGAAATGATGAGGAGGTGGGTGCATGAAAATAAATCCTGTATACAAAAAAGAACTAAAACTAAGCGTCCGCACCGGAAGAATCGCAATGAATATATTTATTTTCAATGCTATACTATCGGGGATAGGAATCCTTGTTCTGTATTCCATGTTTCAAAGTGCTATCCTATATGGCGGAAATGTTCACTATGAAAGTATGATACAAATGTATATTATACTTTCGGTATTTGAATTCGGACTAATACTGTTTATAGTACCAGCACTAACAGCAAGTGCCATATCAGGTGAAAGAGAAAGACAAACCCTTGACATTTTACTTACAACAAGAATAAAGCCAATACAAATTATTGTTGGAAAACTACAATCATCCATAAGCACCATCCTTTTATTAACCATATCAAGCCTTCCAATAATTTTTATTGTATTTTCTTTGGGAGGAGTTAGCTTATACAATATAATGCAGTTAATACTATATTTTGTAATCACGGCAATTTATGTTGGAAGTTTTGGAATGCTTTGTTCAAGTTTTTTCAAAAAAACAACAGTATCAACAGTTTTCTCATTTGGTGGATTAATGGCAATGCTTGGAGGAACATTTTTTATTATAATAATAGCATTTCTAATAGAAAACGTAAGACTAAACGGCAGCAACTATTCCACATATGTAAATCCTGATGTTGGTTATGTTTTACTGTTATTATTAATTAATCCGGCAGTAACATTCTTTGATTTAATTGTAAATCAAGTAGGAACTGCCAGTATGCTTGTAGAATTAATGGATCAGTTTGGTAAAATAAATGAAATATTTACAGAAAACTGGTTTACCATAAGCATAATAGTACAATTACTACTTTCGGGGTTATTCATATGGTTATCAACAAGGCTATTAGATCCATTAAGAACCAGAACTAAAAAAATAAAAGCAAAAAAAGAAAAATAAGCAAAGAACTAATATTAAGGTATTGAAAAAAATTGTGAAAAAATAAAGCAAAGGGAGACAGCATCAATGAAAACTATAGACAGAATTATATTAAAGTTCATATCTAAAGTAAAGTGGCATCTTAGTATAATCATTCTTATTAACATACTAATTACATCTTTAATATTAGGCTTAATTATAGGAACAATCATTAATATAACTTCTATTTTTATACCAATATATGGTGCTGTCACCTATTCACTAACAACAATGTTAACTTTTATCATTTTTGGAGTAATAATATCAATATTTAACTTTCCCAATAGAAAAAAAGCATCATTAATAGCCGATTCAAAAGGCTTAGATGAAAGACTATCCACCGCACTAGAGCTAATTGGAGATGATGAAGAAATTAGCAAACTCCAAAAAGAAGATACGATTTTATCCATAGCAAACTTTGACATAAAAAAGAAACTACCAATAAAAATATCCCCTAAAAAAATAGCAACCCTATTACCCCTAATACTGCTATTTACAATATTAACATTAATTCCAAGCCCGGCAAAAGAAAAAGCAATAGAAAACCAGCAAATAAAAAAAGCTACAAAAGAAGAAATAAAAAAACTAGAAAAAGCCGTAAAAGAGCTTGAAAAAATTGATAAAATCAGTGAAATGACAAAATCTGAAATAGATGAAATATTAAAAAAGGCAAACAAAGAATTAAAAGAAGTACTAAAAAAAGAAGACATAGAAAAAGCCAAAGAGCGATTAGACAAAAAGCTAGAACAAATGATTGACAAAGAAAAAGACAAAAACATAGCAAGTAAACTAAACGATATCAGAAATCAAATAAACCCCGAACTAACACAGAAAAAGGAAACCGAGAAAAAAAACAATGAATCTAATATAAAAGAAAACAAAGAGATTTTAGACAAATTAAAAAATCTTACACAAGAACTTAATAACAGCTCCTTAAGCGAAGAAAAAATAAATGAACTTATGGCAGAACTAAGCAAAATATCCTCCCAATTATCCAACGAAAACATAAGTAAAACCATAGAAAACCTATCCTCCCAATTAGGAGAGCAAGGCTCTTTAAGCGAAGAAGACATAAAAGCACTTATATCCCAACTAGAAAATGCATCACAAGAAAACACAAACGAAAGCAGCCAGTCAAACACTAACTCCGAAGAAACCCCAATCGGTAATGGAAATAACGCCAACAATAATCAAGGAAATAGCAACAATCAAGGAAACGGCAATGGTCAGGGAAATGGCAACGGTCAAGGAAATGGCAATGGTCAAGGAAATGGCAACGGTCAGGGAAGTGGTAATGGCACAGGTACTGGATGGAACTACGGCAGTAAAAACGGTTTTGAAAAAGAAGGCAGTGCCGGAAACCAAGAGGAAAAAGTAATCATCCCTGACAGACAAACAGGAAACGATAAAAACCTAACAGGAAGTAAATCAAGCGAAGGCTCCTCCTATAAAACCTCCTCAAAAGATGGTCTTGCATGGACAGGAACTCCAATAGACTACAATCAGGTAATAAACGAATATTCCAATGAGGCATATCAAAAAATTGAAAATGCATCAATTCCGGATGGAATGAAGGATGTTATTAAAGGGTACTTTGAAGGGTTAAATCAATAGGGGGGTAAATTGATGGTATTTAATAAGTTTGTAAATGATTTGTAATGTAAGTTCTTATATAAAAGTTTTGCATGATGAACTAATACACGCTTTATAGCCATTTTAAAGAAAAATAGTTTTAAACTTTACAGCCCATAGTTTTTTATATATAAAGTTTTTCTTCTATCCATTTTATTAACTTAATAGGGATAAGTATTTTTTGTATTAAAGCCAATTTATTCTCAATCAATTTGAATAAAACAAGATTTATGAATACACAGCTTTGCCTCAAAAACCTAAATCTCCCTCTGAGGCTTTAGATATGTTCTCCTAAAATGCCTTACGGGTTATGGAAATGAGACTATACCATCATGTCAGCCTTCTGACATGATGGTTGTTTATAGGCTCATTGGAATGTATTACCCGTCGGCATTTTAGGAGAACATATCTAAAGCCTCAGAGGGTCAAAGACTAAAAGGCAAAGCGTCACCTCGTCAACCCTCAACCCATAAACTCCAAAAAACAAAAAGAAGGTGCCCCATGTCAGAAATGCAAAACGAAATCCAAGAAATAATAAAAAAAATAACCCAATGCGAAAACGAAATCTCAAAATCCATAATAGGTCAAAAACAAATCATAAAACAAGTACTAATAGCCATCCTATCAGACGGCAACGTATTACTTGAAGGTGTACCGGGACTTGGAAAAACCCAGCTAGTTAAAGCCATATCAAAGGTATTAAATATCAGTTTCTCAAGAATACAGTTTACCCCAGATTTAATGCCCGCAGATGTAACCGGCACAAACCTTATTGTTAAGGAAAATGACAAAAATGTATTTCAATTTGAATCCGGCCCAGTATTTGCAAACTTAGTACTTGCAGATGAAATAAATAGAGCTACACCGAAAACCCAATCAGCATTGTTGGAGGCAATGCAGGAAAAAACAGTTACAGTTGGTAAGAAAACCTATCAATTGCCCCTTCCGTTTATGGTACTGGCAACTCAAAATCCAATAGAAAATGAAGGAACTTATCCACTTCCAGAAGCACAGCTAGATAGGTTTATATTTAAACTTAAGGTGGATTTTCCGACTATTGAGGAACTAAAAATGATAATGGATGTAACAATGACTAATAAAAAGGTAGAATTAAATTCTGTAATAACAGGTGAAGAAATAATTAAGATGAGAGAAGTTATTAAAGAGATAAAAATGGCTGAACCGGTTTTACAATATGCACTGTCAATAGTTGTAGGTACGCATAATGAACTGTCTACAGCACCGGAAATTACTAAAAAGTATGTACAAAATGGAGCTTCTCCAAGGGCAGCACAGGCTATATTTTTAGCATCAAAAGCAAAAGCATTAATGGATGGAAGACTAAATGTTTCCTTTGGTGATGTTAAATTTGTTGCATATCCAGCCCTAAGACATAGAATTATAACTAATTTTGAAGCACTTTCAGATGGAATTAAAACAGATGACATAATTACAGAAATAATTAATGTAATACCTCACTAAATGGGATGTGATAATTTGGAAGAAAAAATATTTGACTCAGATTTTTTTAATAGATTAAATACATTAAAAATAGGTTCAAAAATAAAATTAAACCAAGGTATGGGAGGCGGTCGTAAGTCCAACGCAAAAGGTAATAGTGTTGAATTTTCTGACTTTAGAGAATATATACTTGGGGATGATATTAGACGCATAGACTGGAATGCATATGGAAGAATGGATAAATTGTTTGTAAAGCTTTTTATGGAGGAAAAAGAAGGCTTATTTAATATTTTTATTGATGCCAGTAAATCTATGGATTTTGGAAAAGATGGTAAGTCTAAATATGCATTAAAAATTGCCGGAGCTCTTTCATATATAATATTAAATAATTTAGATCGGGTGTATATTTCGGTTCTGAAGGATTTGAATATTACAACAACTAAAGGAATGACAGGAAGACAGTCCTTTCAAAAGATATTAAAGGAATTAGAAAACATTAAATTTGAAGGAAGTACAAATCTTTTGGATGCAGTCAAAAAAAGAGGTCTAAGTAAAAAAGGAGTTTCAATAATTATATCAGATTTCTTTGACAATAATCAGATTGAGGATTTAATAAAATACTTATTATATAAAAATCAGGAAATTGTATTAGTTCAGGTTTTGGCAAGAGAAGAAACAGATCCTTTGTTAGAGGGGACAGTAAAGCTTATAGATAGTGAAAATATGAATGAAATGAAGGTCACATTAACGTCATCGGTATTTAAATCATATATGAAGACATTAAATGATTTTACAAAGCAGTTAAATCAGCTATCTAAAAAATATGGATTAACCTATATTAAGACCATATCTGACGAACCATTAGAAAAATTAATATTTGAGGGTATGAATAAAACATCATTAATACTAAGGCAGTAAAGGAGGGATTTAATGCAGCTTTTAACATATACACCACTATTTTTTCTTATATTAATACCCATAATTATAATACTATATTTGTTAAAACAAAAAGCAGAAGATCATCCTTTTTCCTCACTTTATTTGTGGAGAGAAGCATACAAAAATATAGAGGTAACAACTCCTTTTGAAAAACTAAAGCACAATTTACTTATGTATTTACAAATTATAACGATGATTTTATTAATAATAGCCCTTGCTTCTCCATATTTAAAAGCATTTGGAGGAGATTATAAGAATGTTCTATTTGTAATAGATAATAGTGCCAGCATGAACTATCAATACGATGATAAGAATACAAGACTAGAAGCAAGTATTAATAAGGCAATTGAATATATTGATGGAATAAATGAAGGAATGCTTATAAGTGTAATTTCAAATTCTTCAAATATAAACATAGAGATTGCCAATACAAGGGATAAAAAAGAGGCAAAAGAAAAGCTTTCCAGTATTGTTCCAACTGATTTGGCAGGAGATTTGTCAAATACAATAAGCTTAGTAAAGTCAATGACCAGTCAAATGGAAAGCTATGAAGCAATATTTTTTTCAGACACTAATATATCCTTAGAAGATTTAAATGGACAATTTATAGATATGTCTTCTAATGTCCAAAATGCTTCTATTGATTATATCAGCCATGGATTTGAAAATGGAAAAATGACCGTACTTGTAAAAGTAACTAATCACAGTGAACAGGAATTTAATTCAGACATTAATTTATATGTAGATAATACTTTAGAAGATATTAAAAATATAGCCCTTACCCAAAATGAAAGCAAAACAATATATTTTAATGATATTTCTGCTAATGGCGATATTCTATGTGCTGAAATAAACGAAAAGGATGGTTTGCTAAATGATAATAAAGCATATGATAAAATTAATGCTGAGAAGCCAAAGAGAATTTTGCTTGTAACAGAACAAAATATATTTTTAGAAAAAGCAATACTTACAAGAAGTGATATAGAATTATTTAAAACCAATGATACTGATAATATTGATAATAAAGAAGACTTTGATTTATACATTTTCGACGGTCTGATGCCGGAATCAATTCCTAAAAGGGGAAGTGTACTTTATATAAATCCAACAGCTCAAAAAGACTTGTTTGAAATTGCGGAGGCAAAAAGCAACCTTTTAATATCTACAAACAGCAGTGATATAAACAAATATATTGAAAACTTTCAGTTTGGAGTAAATGAAGTAAATGTCTTTAAAAAACCAATTTGGGCAGAAAGCTTTTTAGAATTTGACGGCAATTGTGCAGGATTTATAGGAAACTATTCAACTCAAAGTATAGTAGCTATTGGATTTGATCTTCATCAAACTGATTTGGTTTTGCAAAGTGAATTTCCCATTTTAATAAATAACATACTAGACAGGTGCTTAAATGACAAAATAGTATCAGGCAGTAAATTTGTAACGGGAGAAAAAGTTGAGATAAATGGAAAATTGGGTGGTGAAGAAGCAATAGTAACCAATCCAATAGAAAAGCAATATAAAATGCCAAAGGATGCCCTAAAATCCACCTATACTGAAACCAATATCAGTGGAGTATATTATGTAAACCAGAAAAGCAAAGATGAAACCATATCAGAAAGCTTTGTGGTAAATTTTCCTTCTACAGAATCAAAGCAAACAGCATCTACAGCAAAAACAATAGATAACAATAATAAAAGTACAAACACTCTTAAAGCAGGTAAAGATCTAAAGGAGATTTTTTTAGCAGCTATACTTTTACTTCTTTTTGCAGAGTGGATAGTATATATTAAAAGAATTTAGGAGGTGGGCTTTTGAAAGTAGAAATTGCAAGGGAATATTTACTAATACTAATTCCCATAATAGCTGGAGCATTAATATATTTAAAAAAGTATATGCCCACCAGAAATAAAATCAAGAGAACCCAAATAATTGTGCTACGAAGCATACTTTTTTCCTTTATAATTTTAGCATTATCAGGAATAAGTATAAACTGGGTAAACACTAATGCCACAACAATATTCTTAGTAGATTTGTCTGACAGTGTTATAGATTACAAACTAAAAGCTGCCAATTTTATTAAGGAATCCTTAAAAGAATTGCCAAAAAATAATAAAGTAGGAATAGTAACCTTTGGGGGGGATACCAAGGTAGAGCAGTTTGTAACAGACAAAAATATATTTACCGAATTTCAAACAAACCCAATAACAACCGCCACCAATTTAGAATCAGCCATATCAGCAGCCATGTCACTAATTACAAATGATACTTCTGCAAGAATTGTTTTAATTACAGATGGCAATGAAAATGAAGGAAATTTAAGAAACATGTCTAGTTCCTTAATCAGCTCCAAAGTTTCGGTAAAGCTGGTTAGAATAGAAAATGAAGACATAAATAACGAAGTATATATAAGCAATCTTACAATTCCAGACAACATAAACATAGGTGATACATTTAGCGTTAATGTAGAAGTTGAGAGTAACATTAAAACTCAGGCTACATTATACTTATATTCAGGAAAAGAACTTAAAGCTACAGAAAAAGTAGAAATTCAAAGTGGTACAAATAAATTTATATTTAAAGACACTCAAACCTCAGGAGGTCTAAAAACCTACAAGGCAATAATAGAGCCTAATCTGGACAACCAAAAAGTAAATAATGAATACACTGCGTTTACAAATGCCAAAACAAGCCCAGTCATACTTCTCATAGAAGGTACTACAGACGAAGGAAATGAATTTGAAAAAATATTAAAAGCATCAAACATTAATTATATAAAAGTAACTGCACAAAATGCTCCAAGAACAATATCCCAGTTAAATGAATATAAAGCTGTTGTAATGCTTGATGTTCACAAAGAAGATTTGCCAGAAGGATATTTAAACAACATAAAAAGCTATGTAGGAGACTTTGCAGGAGGTCTGATAGCAATTGGAGGAGAAGACAGTTTTGCTTTAGGAGAATATAAAAACACGCCACTTGAAGAGGTTCTTCCTGTATACATGGATTTACAAGGGGAAAAAGAGATTCCGGAAATGGCAATTTCATTAGTAATAGATCACTCCGGAAGTATGTCAGAAAGTAATGGTTATGTAACAAACCTTGATTTAGCAAAAGAAGCGGCTATTAAAGCATTAGATACAGTAAGACCAACTGATTACATTGGAGTTTTGGCCTTTGACGACAGCTATGACTGGGTAGTACCAATTACAAAAGCTAAAAATAAAGAGTCAATAGAAGATGGAATATATGGGATAAGTCTAAGAGGAGGAACAAGTATCTATCCTGCTATAGATCAGGCTTACGAAAAAATGCTGAAAAATCCGGCAAAAATAAAGCACATAATACTTCTTACAGATGGTCAGGACGGATATCGTGAATATGATGACTTAATAAAAAAATTAAATAAAGATAAAATCACCCTATCAACAGTATCTGTAGGAAGCGGAGCCGACAGAATAACCTTAGAAAAATTAGCACAAAAAGGAAACGGTAGATACTATCATACAGATTTAAGTACAGATATTCCAAGAATTTTTGCAAAAGAAGTGTTTCTATCAGTAAAAAGCTACCTTGTGAACCAGGAATTTACGCCAATAATAACAAGTAACCACAAAATACTAAAAGATATTACAAATGAAGGCCTCCCTTCTCTTTTAGGATATGTAGCATCCACAAAAAAAGAATTAGCAACTCAACTATTAGTATCAGACAATGATGATCCTATATTAACAGTCTGGCAATATGGTCTTGGAAAAACCGTTTCATGGAATTCAGACGGAGACAACAGATGGACTTCCAACTGGGCGGGATGGAACAAATACGCAGCTCTTTGGAAAAATATAGTAGAATGGACGTTCACAGATACCACAAGCGAAGAAAACTTTGTATCAATAACCCAAAATTCCTCTAAAGCCACAATTTCCTATACTCCAAAAGAATATTCAGAGAATACAAAAGTAATAGCCAAATACACAAAAGAAAATGGTGAAAGTTTTGAAACCCAATTAGAGCCAATTGCCCCTGGAAAATACAGCTCCGATATAAAGCTAGACACAACAGGAATATATAGCATCAGTGTAAGACAATTAGAAAAAAATGAAACTGTATCCAATCAAAACACAGCATTCGCCCTGCAATATTCAAAAGAGTACCGATTTATAAAAAATAATACAGCAATAACAGACTTCTTAACAGAAGTAGGAGGAAAACAAATAACAACTCCCCTAGAGGTTTTTGACAAAGACATAGAAAATGTAAAATCAAGAAAATATCTAACAAATTTACTATTGATTTTATCAATAATACTATTTATGATAGACATAGCCTATAGAAGACTAAACATAAACTTTGAAGTGAAATTAAGCAAAAAATCCAAAGATTCCAAACCTAAAGTTCCAAAGCTCAAAAAAGAAAAAAATAAAAAGGGAAAAAATAATAAAGAAAAAAGCAATAAAGAAGCAGACTTAAATAGCGAAAACCAATCAAAAATTGATAAAGAACGAAATACAAAAGCACAAAGTAATAAACAAAAACCAAAAAAAGAAAATAAAGAAAAAAACTTACTAAACACTTCAGAGTTACTAAATAAGAAAAACACCAGAAAATAGCAATAAATAAGCCACTAATCTGGAGATAAACTTTGCTTCGGATAAGCTAACATTAATTATATCAAAAAGATTAGTGGCTATTTATTAAAACTATGAAATTGGAAGAAGAAAAATATAATACCATTATAACACATTTTTGGAAAAATGGAACTCTTTTTTTAAAATAATTAAAATAAATTTATGGAAGAAGGAAAAACATTGAAAATAGTATTCTTAGATGCCAATACAATAGGAACAGACATAGACTGTTCAGTCTTTAACAAGCTAGGTGATTTCACAAGCTATCCTTATACCTCTTACGAAGAAACAGAAAGCAGAATAAAAGATGCAGACATAATAATAACAAACAAAGTAATCCTAAACCAATCAAACCTAAAAAACGCAAAACGTCTAAAACTAATCTGCCTGACAGCCACCGGAATGAACAACATAGATTTGGAATACACAAGTGCAAACAATATACAAGTAAAAAATGTAAAAGGCTATTGCACTGACAGTGTAGCACAGCACACATTTGCCATGCTCTTTTACCTATACGAAAGTCTATCCTACTATGACGAATACGTAAAATCCGGAAAATATATAAATGACAAATCCTTTACCCACTTTGACAAGAAATTCAACGAATTAAACCAAAAAAATTGGGGTGTAATAGGTCTTGGAGAAATAGGAAAAAAAGTATCAGACATAGCCAAAGCCTTCGGCTGCAACACCATGTACTACTCCACATCCGGCAAAAACCAAAATCCAAACTACACCCAAGTATCCTTAGAAGAACTACTAAAAACCTCCGACATAATATCAATACACGCCCCACTAAACACCCAAACCAACAACCTAATAACCCACAAAGAACTAAGCCTAATGAAACCCACAGCAATACTGCTAAACCTAGGTCGTGGCTCCATAATAAACGAATCAGACCTAACCAAAGCCCTGCAAAACAACCAAATAAAAGCAGCAGGCCTAGACGTACTATCCTTTGAACCAATGAAAGAAGACAATCCACTAATAAAACTAAAAAACAGCAACAACCTCTATATAACTCCCCACATAGGTTGGGCAAGCATAGAAGCAAGAAAGCGTGTAATAGAAGAAGTATACAAAAACATTGTGAATAATTAGGCTTTGAAAAGACAGAAGTGCATTGGGTCACTGAAAAAGTCCTTGATTTATTCTTTCAAATTTTTCAGATGAATACAGTTGTATAATTATTTGATTGTTTGCCTTACCCTCCCTCGGCATATTTTTTACAAGCCTTTGCAAGTCTTGTAAAAAATATAAACGCCTCATTGGAATGTTTGAAGCGTCGGTCATTTTACAGTATAATAAGCCCCCTCCCATGGAGTAGAAAGACTAGAGGGCAAAGCGTCACCCGAAAACAAAACAAAAACCCTCAACCCACAAAAAACCCCCTAATTTTCTTAGAAACCCTAACCAAATTATAAATTTTAGCATACTCAATCTCATTTATTTCATTTATATAATTCGTAAAAAAATCTTTATTACAACCCTTCTCTTTGAGTATATCCCCTGCCTTATTATAAGCAATAGCAGCGTCAATTTCAGAAGTATATCTTCCTATGATAATATCGCCATTTACATGAATTTTACTTAAATAACAAGTATTACCATTATTAGAAACTTTTGTAACTCCGTAATATTTATTAATAATACTAATGTTAGAATATCTAAAATCATAGTAGTCACCATTAATAAAAAAGTAATCTTTATTTAATACAGAAAAATTCTTTATACCATATTTGGACAAAATATTAATCTGCATACCATAATCAGAAACAAAGAGATATCCTCCTCGTTGCATAATTTTATGAGTAGAATAAAAAAATAAATCATCAACATCAAATTTCAATTCAGTATTAATATCAAGATAGTACACAAAATAATTAGGCTTAAGATAAATAGGATTTTTAAAATAAATTTTATTATCTCTGTAATTATGTAGCACAACCCATTTATTAAAAGAAAGAGTAAATTCTTTGGAATAATCCACTAGTCAATATAAATTATTAAAGAGTATATCAAAAGACTCATTATACGCCTTATTAGCCTCTTTTTCAGTTTGAAAACTTCCAAGACTAATATGTTTATTATTAAATGTAATAGAAGAACGAAAATACATGTCGCCATTTTTCTTATAAGCTAAATAAACTCCAGTAAGCAAATTAATCACCTCAAAATTAATTATACTTTATATAACTATAAATTCAAGTCATATTAGTTAAAAAATATGTAATAATTAGTTGACCAAGATGTGACAAAGACATGCCAAAATATTACAAAATAATTAAGTTTGTTTACATAATAAAGTACGCAAAATCAATGTTTTAGAAGATGTTATGTAAATTGAATGTATAAAACTAAAAATACTGCAAAAAATATTTAATATATAGTTAACAATTTGTTAAAAACTTTGTGGCTAAATAATCCAATAAAGTAAAAAAAAACAAGCATATTTTATGCGATCTAACAATAAAATTTAACAATTGGAAAAAAAACACTGT
>JAVBPB010000011.1:0-9815 GCA_031549965.1 Mobilisporobacter sp.
ATGTCTTTTAACCTCTTTTTGGGTGTATTTTAACATGAAAAAATGGAAATGTTGAAACCAGCATTTTCTACCGCTAGTTTCCTACATTTCCATTCTAACATTTACACTAAGAAATTACCTGTCGGAATATTCTATGATGAAGGAGTATCAGGACAAGTAACTAATCGAAGTGCATTTACCAAAATGAGAACTTGCCTAGAAGAATTTGATAAAAATCATGAAATATATGCGGATGAGGTAGTAATCTATAAAAGTGATAGATATTCACGAGATTTATTACTAAGTGTGGAATTCCCAGAATATCTAAAGAAAATTGGAAAGACAATATATTCAATTACCGAACCAGAGATGTTTGAAGATACTGATAGTGGTATGTGGTTACGCCTTATTGGCGCTGGCGTGGGAAATTCAATGACTCGTAACCTAAGTAAATTAGTCTCAAGAGGTAAAAAAGCTTCGCTACAACGATCGCTCAAAGAACATAACTGCATATCTGCTAATGGAGGAAATTTAATACCAGGATATCGAGCAAATCCAAAAACTAAATGTCCTGAAATATATGAACCAGAAGCAGTACTTATTAGAGAAATGTATAATTTGTTTATCAACGGTTCATCATATGCAGATATTATAAGATATTTACATAAAGAAGGATTGCGACATATATATAGTAAAAAAGAATACTTAAGCTTTGACACAGTCAAAAATTGGATAGAAAATACTAAATATAGAGGTCAATATGTTTATCTAGGGAGGCGTGATTCTAAAGGTTGCCACCGTGTAAATTATGATAGCGAAGGAGTAGAAATATTTGATGATGTTGTACCTGCTATTGTATCAAAAGAAGTATGGGAAAAAGCCAATGAAAGAATTAGACTAAATATCAACGATAGTAGAAATCATAATAAGTATCTATTAAAAAGTTTAGTTAAATGCAATCATTGTAATTCAAATTTTGCAGGTAGAACAGGTAAGAAGAAAAATAGACTAGGAAGCATTTATACTCATTCAGTTTATAAATGCACTAATAAAGATGGTTGTGATGTAAAATCAATATGGAAAAGTAAACTAGATGACCTAGTACATAAAACACTAAAAAAAGAATTATTACAATCTGATTCAGTTCAAAATATAGTTAAATATATTAAAGGTATGAACGAAGATAAATCTAGTAAAAATGAAAGTAAGATTGCTAAAGAATTAGATGTAATAAAATCTAAGCGTGAAGCTATTGATACACTAGTATCTAACCTAACATTTAGTAGTAATGCACAATTAGTAAAAGCTATAGAAATTAAGATTGCAGGAATTGAAGAAGAAATTCATAAATCAGAATTTAAATTAAATGAACTTGGTTATAGAAAAGTTGATGTGCTAGGTAACTATGAAACAAGTGAAGCTATTATCAAAAGTGTATTAAGTAATTATACTTTAGACGATGAAAGCGAAGCATCAAAGGAAAACCTAGTAGCAGGATTTGTGCATAGTATTAAGATTGATAATGATAATGTAAATGTTGTAATTAATTTTAGTAAATTCTTAAAATCAAAAATCCAAACATTGCATAAATCGGCAATAGTAAAAAGAACTGATTTTGTAAAGTAAGGAACATATAAAAAATATCAAAGATGAATGTTGATGCCTTTGTGATTGTTGAACCGCTTGATTAAGCTACTTCACAATCTAAAGTCCTGAAGCATTCATTTTTGATTAAAGTATGGTAAAATATTATGTAGAGTAAGAAAAGACTGGAAATCGGTATAGAATTTTCGGCAGAAAAATCAATGACTGCGATATTAACTAATGCCAATAATTATAAATCAATAAATAGAAAAACTAAGTATCCGTATTTGGATATTTTTTGTTTATAAACACCAAACGTATTTCTGTTGATATTATACCGATATCGGTATATAATAATATTGGGTGATAAATATGAAATATTTGAATTCAAAGGAAATTTCTATATTATGGGATATAAACGAACGAAGAGTTAGACTTTTATGTGAAGAAGGAAGAATTGAGGGAGCGCAAAAAATTGGCAGAAATTGGGCTATACCTGAAAATTCTAATAAACCAACCGATGCACGATTTAAAAGCAAAAATAGATTTAGTGGCTTGGATGCAAAATTTATTGAAATAGACAAATTAAATAATATAATAAATAGCAAAAGACCATTTGATAAAAACACTATTAAAATGTTAAATGAAAAACTATTGATTGAGTGGACTTATCATTCAAATTCTATTGAAGGAAATACTTTAACTATGTCAGAAACTAAAGTTGTACTTGAAGGAATTACTATAGGTGGCAAATCAGTAAAAGAACATTTAGAAGTTTTAAATCATAAAAATGCTATTTTATATTTTGAAGATATTATAAATAATAATATTGAATTATCGGAACGTATCATAAAGGATATTCATTCATTAATATTAAAAGATATTGATAATAAAAATGCTGGTAAATATAGATTGTCAAATGTAATTATAGGTGGTGCAGAACATATTCCTTCAAAATATTTTTTATTAAACGATTTAATGGGGGAAATGATTAAAGATTATTATAAAGACTGGAATAAGTATCATCCAATTGTTAAGGCATGCTTATTACATGGTGAATTTGTAAAAATACATCCTTTTGTAGACGGTAACGGAAGAACTGCAAGAATTTTATTAAATTTTGAATTAATGAAAAATGGCTATCCACCAATAGTTATCAAAAATACAATTAGAGCAAAATATTATGATGCACTTGATTACGCACATATAACACAAGATTATTCAAAATTTATTAAACTTATAGAGTCTTGTTTAATAGAATCGATTGATATGTGGTTATCAATCTTAGATTAAATTGCTTTTTGCATATTGATATTAAAATTGTTGTTATTTGGATGTTTGGTAAGAGTTAAAAATTAAACTTAGACCAATTATTTAGTGCTAAAACAAGAAAGGTGGAATTATATGAAAATAATTTTAGGAGCAGGTAAGACTAATTATAATGGCTGGATATCAACTCAAGAATCAGAACTCGACTTATTGAATGAAGCCTCTTTTCAAAGGTTGTTTGCAAAAGAACAAATAGTTGATGTTTTTTTGGCGGAACATGTTTTTGAACATTTATCTATTGAGGAAGGAATACAAGCAGCTAAAATTCTTTATAAATATTTGAAATCGGGCGGTTTTGCGAGAATTGCAGTTCCTGACGTGAATTTTAATAATGAATTGTATCATAATATATGCAAACCAGGAGGACCTGGTCCAGTAGATCATCCAGCATATTCGCATAAGGTGTTTTATGATTACAAAACACTAATAAATGTGTTTGAGTCAGCAGGATTTAATGTAAAATTGTTAGAATATTGTGATGAAAATGGAGATTTTCATTTTAATTATTGGAATAACCAGGATGGACATATTGGACGCTCTTTACGATTTGATACAAGAAATCAAAATGGACAACTTGGTATGGTTTCGTTAATCATTGATGCAGAAAAGAGATAGTAATATATTATATAATATAAATAAAATTTTGACATAGAATTTTCAGTAGAAGAATCAATGACTAAGATGTTTACCGTTTTAAACTTTTAACGTTAAAATGATAAAATTAATTAAAAATATAAAGCTTTAACTAAATTTTGCTAAAACTTGTACAATTAAGATATATAAGAAGTAGAATAGACAATAGTAATAGTCTTATAAGCATTGAAGTTTAAAATGCTAAGAAATGGAAGGTAAATAAAATGTTAGAAAAAAAAGAATTTCCTATATTAGAATTTGATGAAAATAAAATAGCCAAAATCAATCCAGATAGAAAAATATTAAAGTATCCACAGTTACCACAAAGATTAATCATTTCATTTTTTAAAGATGCAATAAATCATTTGTTAGAAGAAGGAAAAATCAGTTCTTATATAACTATAAAAGGGGAAAATGATGTAGAGTTATTTAAATATAATGATGAAGACATTATTTTAATGCATGGTAAATTAGGAGCTGCCGCTAGTGGTGGATATTTAGATGATTTATATGGATTAGGTGTAAGAAAAGTAATGTTTTGTGGTGGTGGAGGAACTTTAGTTCGTGAACATACCGTTGGCAAACTGGTAGTTATTGAAAGTGCAATTAGGGACGAAGGATTAAGTTATCATTATATTGCACCTAGCAGATATATAAATTCTAATAAAAGTGTAATAAAACTTATAAATGATTATTTAGATGAAAATAATTATGAGTATGTTATTGGAAGAACTTGGACTACAGATGCATTTTATAGAGAGACACAAGATAAAATTGATTTAAGAATAAGCGAAGGTGCGATTATTGTAGAAATGGAACAATCTGCATTAATTGCGGTAAGCGAATTTCGAAATATTGATTATGGGGCTATTGTTTATTGTGGTGATGATTTAACTAAGGAACAATGGGATTCTAGAGGTTGGAGAGATAGAAGTGATATAAGATATTCACTAATAAATGTATGCAAAAACATTGTTTTGAAAATGTAAAAAAACATCTAACATAGTAAGATACGACATAGAATCCTGGGTAGAAAAATCAATGACTATGATGTTTGTTAGAGTTGGAAGTTGTTATATAGTTATAGAAAAATCGAACATCTCATCCAGAGATGTTTTTATTTTCTACTGAATAAACCGATAAAGCAACTAAATAGTTACAAAATAATAAATTTTATTGGCTTTATGCTATCTATAAAATTAGTATGATATAAGCAAGCAAAGAAATTGCGAAATTCATTTTATAGGAGGAAAAGAAAAATGAAAAATAATCAAGAAAAAAATGTAGTTAAAAAAGTATGGAATGATCTTAAAGAAAGCACAAGAAATTTTCATGAGATTAATAAAGAGAATTTAAAAGCAGTTCATGCAGATGATGTTCAAAACTTTAAAAATGCTACTAAGCCAGATCCAAATTTTCAAGAATTCAAAGAAACTAAAGGTCTTAAAGACAAAGCGAGAGTAGTAATTAAACATATTAAAGAAGGTGCAAAACTGAATTCAGAAAAAGAAGCTCAAAAAAGAGAAGAAATAAAGAGTCATAGAAATCATGAAGCAATGCTTGAACAGCAAAGATTGAATCATCAAAATAGTATTAATAGATAATAAACAAATAAAAATTAGATTACTATAATCTAATTTTTTAAACTAAGAGGTAGTATTATGTTAAAGGAAAATGTGCAAATTGATTTAATTAAAGCAAAAGCAAATGAAGAAAGACAAGAAATTAAAGATACCATTTTAAAGTATAATGCTTATAATAGTAAGACACGTAAGATAGAAACAAGAGAAAGAATTATTTGTAGTGGTAAAGAAGGAACATCATTTAAAAGGATTGTTTTAATCTTATCCATAATTTTAATTGAATCAATAGTTATTGGAATATTCTATACAATATTTATAAAAAACAATAGTTGGTTTTTATTTATTCCTTTTGGATTAAGCCTTATATTTGCCTGTAGAGTATCAGTAAGCAATAAAAATGCAGATAGCAAAATAGCCTGGATATTATTTTTATTACTATTATCACCTGTAGCATTTGCCGTTTATTTACTTGGTGGGGAGTTTACAACTACACCATTTCGTGCTAGGAAGTTTAAAAGAATTAATAGACGAACAAAATTATTGGAAAAAGTAGATGTTTCAAATATTTTAGAAAATAGAATTAAGCAAGAATGCAACTTTGTACAAAATAGTTCTGATTATATTCCTTATTTTAAAGGAAGCACAAAGTATTTTTCAATGGGAGAAGACTTCTTTGAAGATGTATTAATAGAACTTAAGAGCGCTAAAAAATTTATTTTTATGGATTTTTTTATTTTAGAAGAGGGACATCTTTCAAATGCGATATTTCACACATTGATACAAAAGGTAAATGAAGGTGTTGATGTAAGAATTATAGTAGATGGTTTAGGAAGCCACGGAACACTTAGTTTACTAAAAGTAAATAGGATGAGAAAGTATGTGATAAAAATAATCGCCTTCGCACCAGTCATACCATTACTTAATGTTTTTATGAATTATAGGGATCATCGAAAAATTATTGTTATAGATGGTGAAATTGGATATGTTGGCGGAACTAATATGGCTGATGAATATATAAATGCAAAACAAAGATTTGGCATTTGGAAGGATGCTTCTTTAAGAGTGGATGGAGAAGCTGTTAATAGTATAACTTTAATGTTTTTAAGAATGTGGGAATATTCATCAAATGGGAAAATTGATTATAATTTATATATGAAAAAGATTCAACAATCAAAACAAAATATGGAATCAATTATTATTCCGTATGCTGATGGTCCAAATGAAAAGCAAAAATTAGCACGAGATTTTTATATTAATATTATTTGTAATGCTAAAAAAAGTTTGTATATTATGACACCTTACTTTATTGTTGATAGCGAAATAATAAATCTACTAAAAATAAAAGCTAAAAGTGGGGTTGATGTTAGAATTATTATTCCTGGAATTCCTGATAAGAAAATAGTCTATGAGTTAAGTGTGTTTAACGCCCAAAAACTAATTAAATATGGGGTTAAAATATATAAATACAGACCTGGCTTTTTACATAGTAAGGTTGTATTTTCTGATGATGAATGTGCAATTGTTGGATCTGTTAATTTTGATTTTAGAAGTTTTTATCATCAATATGAAAGTGCTATTTATATTGCAAAGTCAAGTTCCATTAACGATATTAAAGATGATTTTTTAAATACATTTAATGAATCGCTAGAAATAACAATGGAAAACATAAAAAATTATAATATATTTATCAAAATAAGTTTAGCAGTAATTAGACTGTTTTCACCATTAATGTAAATTTGTTTTGATATAATTTTGAGCTATAAAAGGATAGAAAGAAATATATTAAAAAATAGGAGTGTAAATAATATGATAAAATCTAGGTCAATCTAATATGGCTGGTCGTGGTTTTTTACATGATGTAGAACCCATTTATAATGAAAAAATAAAAATGCTTCGTAATGGTAAATGGCAAATGATGACAGAACCAATTAATTACGATCGTCCAGTTGCTGGTGTAAGTCTAGCAGCATCTTTTGCAGAAGCTTTAATACACGAGAATCCTAATGATGAAATTGGATTAATTCCGTGCGCAGAAGGAGGTAGTTCTTTAGATGATTGTAATCCTCTAGGAGCACTTTATAAACATGCTATATCTGAAGCTAAATTTGCACTTGAAACGAGTGAGATTTGCGGTATACTTTGGCATCAAGGTGAAAGTGATAGTTTGAATGGTCTACATGAAACATATTATGAAAAGCTATGTTTAATTATAGATAGTATTCGAAAAGAACTAAATCTTCAAAACGTTCCGCTAATCATCGGTGAACTTGAAGATTATCTTGGTAAAACGGCATTTGGATTACATTCGTCAGAATTTCAAAAAATTAATGAACAATTGTATAGATTTGCACAAGAAAAACTTAATTGTTATTATGTAACAGCAAAAGGTTTAACAGCAAATCCTGATGGCATCCATTTAGATGCAGTTTCACAAAGAAAGTTTGGCTATAGATATTTTAAGGCATTTTAAAATAAATGTCATGTTTTAGAACCACTTTGTGATGAAGAAAAATCACTAATAGTAAAAAATAATTATTCTAAAAATGAGCAAATATACATTCAAAGTATGAATTTAGCTCTTGGAAAAATTACTTATTCTGAATTTGAAGTATTACTTGCGAAAATAATGCGTCTATAAATTATTAAGTATAAAAATTATTTAAATGGAGAAAAAGTTATGCCGGCTAAGAAAATATCATTAATTAAACATGATCCACAGTTGCTCGAAATGATTAAAAAGACAGATCATAAAACATTAGCCATATGGGCAATAGATTGTTTTAATCGCGGATTGTTTATGTTTAATAAAGATTACCCAGAAAATGAGATTATTGATAAAGCGATAAGTATTCTTAAGTTATGGATAAATGATAGCATCTCAATGTGGGAGGCTAGGAAATATTGCTGGACTGTTTTGAAAGCTGCTAGAGATATAGAGATTAAAGATAAAGTTGCCTGTCAAATACTAAGAGCATGTTCACATACTTTAGCAACCTGTCATGTTCAAAAACATTCAGAAGGATCTGGAATGTATATAAATTCTGCAATTTATTATTTTTATATTAATAAAGAAGATGTTAGTAAGATTATAGAAGAAGAGAAAAAGTGGCAATCTGAGCGGTTATATGCACTTAATCAAATAATTGAAAAGGAATAAGTATAAAAAAAACACCTTTGGTGTTTTTATTTTGTAGTCTTACTTAAGAATTTATTTTTCGAAGGTTTTTGACTTTTTTGTTTATTTTGACTAGAAGGGATTCCTTTTGGGAAATTATTTCTTTGTTTACTTTTTGGCGGAGTTTTTTCTAATACAACCATCGGATATGGATGATTTATTGTGACATCAATTTTCTTTTTGATAAGTTTTTCAATTGATTTTAACATATCAACTTCATCAATATCACAAAATGAAAAAGATATACCATTTCTACCAGCTCTTCCCGTTCTTCCAATACGATGAACATAAGTTTCTTCAGTATCCGGCAAGTCAAAATTTATAACATGCGTAATATGTTCAATATCTATTCCTCTTGCAGCGATATCTGTGGCAACTAAAACTTTAACTTTTCCACTTTTAAAATTATCTAAAGCAAATTGTCTTGCTGTTTGTGATTTGTATCCATGTATCGCAAAAGATTGAATATTGGCTTTTGCTAATTTTTCTGTAAGTTTATTAGCTCCATGTTTAGTTTTTGAAAAAACTAAAGTTGATAACATCTCTTTATTATTCTTTAATAACCAGACTAGCAAATCTGGTTTTTTCGCCTTATCAACCATATATACACTTTGTGTAATTTTATCTACAGTAGAAGAAACTGGCGTAACCGTAACATTTACAGGATCTATAAGTAATGATGTTGCTAGTTTCATTATCTCTGATGGCATTGTAGCAGTAAAGAATAATGTCTGTTTTTTCTTTGGTAAAAAAGTAATTACCTTTTTGACATCATGGATAAAACCCATATCTAACATTCTATCAGCTTCATCAAGAACAAACACTTCAATATCCTTTAAATCAACCGCTTTTTGGTTAATAAGGTCAAGTAATCTACCAGGTGTAGCAATTAAAACATCGATTCCATTTTTGATAGTCTTTACTTGATTAACTTGCGAGACACCGCCCATAATAACACCATATTTGAACTTGGTGTTTTTCCCATAGTTAACAAAAGACTCATATATTTGTAAAGCTAATTCTCTTGTTGGAGTCATAATTAATGATTTTATTTTACGTGGATAAACCATTTCTGTGTTCAATAATCTTTGCAATATAGGTAAAGCAAATGAAGCTGTTTTACCAGTCCCCGTCTGTGCACATCCTAATATATCTTTATATAATAAAGCCGGTGGTATAGCTTGTTCTTGAATAGGAGATGGATTAACGTAACCTTGTTCTGTTATAGCATCTAATAATCTTTTATCTAGATTTAAATCTTTAAATTCCAATTTCTTACCTCTGTTACATCTATTTAACTAACACGAGAATTATATCACATTTAAATCTTAAAACGACTACTTATTTTTACTAATTTCAATAACCCTATTAAAATCATCTTCAGAAGGTAGATAAGTTAAATACTTAGAAGCATATAACTTATCCGTATCATTTAAAACACTATATTTAACCATCGTTTTATTTGTATGACTAGATAATATAATACCTATAGTAGGATTATGATATATTTCTTTTATTTCTCCATCATAATA
>JAVBPB010000017.1:0-46223 GCA_031549965.1 Mobilisporobacter sp.
ACTGCATTGTAAGGACTTTTTCAGTGCTTGTAATACAGTAAATTAGTCTTTTAGAAAAATAGGAGTGTATGTTATGAGGCTACTGAAAGAGTCCTTGATTTAGGTTGTGTAAATTTTTCAAATGAATATGAGTGTATATATGTCCAATTGTTTGCCTTACCCTCCATCAGCATGTTTTTTACAAGCCTTTGCAAGCAAAGTCTTGACAAAACATAAACGCTTCGTCGGCCGGTCTGCACAATTGTATATATATACACTCATATTCATTTGAAAAATTAATTTACCGTGTTGAAAGGATTTTTTCAGTGACCTCGTATGTTATAATTAGTTTTTCTTATTTATTATTTAGTATTGCCAGCTCTATTATGGTCTGACTCTTATATATACTTGACCTATGATATTACCACTTAAGTCTGTTGCTGTTACTAATGCCAACCCTGGGTTTAATGCTGCTACTTTTCCTTTATTATTTAAAGACACAATATTTCCTGGAATAGATGTCCATGTTACAGGTGTTGTATTCATATTATCATCAATTGTAAGTCTGCATTTGCCTCCAACTTTTAAATCAATTGAAAGCCTGTAGTCATCTGCATCTTCTACAACTAGAACATCAATATAATCTGTACTACCATTAGAATAAGTTACTGTGATTCTTGTATTACCGATTGCTTTTGCTGTGACTAATCCATGCTGTACACTGGCTACTGAGCTAATTGAGGAACTCCATAGTACATTCTGATTTTCGGATAGATCATTATCTATACTTAAATCAAGCTGTTCCCCTACTTCTAGTACCACTTTTATGTGTTTTGGTTTTAAATCAAAGGATTCGACTGTATCTAAATAGTTCACTCCGTTTTGACCACCTATTGTATATATCTTACTTCCTACTATTACCGAAGAATTAAACCCTCTTGCAAATGTTAAATCTACACCTTGTGACCAAGAATCTGTTGAAATATTATATATTGACACTTTGTTAGTAGTTCCGCTTATCTTTGAAAAATGATAACTACCTAGAATATAAATCTCATTCCCATATCTAATAGAACCTGAAAGTGATAATCCATAATTTAAAGAGTTTCCTTTTGACCATGTATCTGTTGCAATGTCATATATAAATACATCATTTGTATTTACAATATTATCGTTCATTCCAGCAATTAAATATATTTTACCATTATACTGTTCTACATAATGTCCTAATCTATTAACTGGCATTGGATTACCTACTGACCATTTTTTAGATACAGTATTGTAGATTTGTACATCATTATGAGCTATTAATATATTACCGTTATAAGTGACTCCTCCAAACACATATATATTATTTCCAACTATAGTTGTTGCCGTTGCACGTCGTTCAAAAGGCATTGCATCAATTGTTCTCCAAGTATCCGTATTTGAATTATAAACTTCAACCGTGTTGAGATTATAGTTTGGAGCCATTTGTTGAGCACCACCAAATACATATATTTCATCATTTATTACAACAGATGATTCACTATATCGTGCCGTAGGCATATTAGCTCCAGAAGACCATTGTTTAGTTATAGTATTATATATATATACCGAATTAACAGTAGCTGAAGAACTATTACCCCCAATAACGTAGATTTTATCTCCTATAACTTGCGTTGTAGCTTCTGTTAAAGCAATTGGCAACGGTGTTTCAGTCACCCATTGTGAAGCTGCAAATGCATGTACATCACCACCATTAGGCATTATGCTCACCATTATAAACACTACCATAAATAATACTAAAGTTTTTTTACTCATTTATTAAATCCTCCTTTGTTTTAATGCTAATAGCATATTATATTTATGCAGAATTTAATAGTCTTATATTCAAAAAAATATTTTGATATACTAAAGGGTTAAAGTTTTTTAGTTACTAATCAATTAATTTGAAATATAATGATTCTTCAGACTTCATAATTACTATTTATAGTAATATTATTATTGGCACTTTTAATTATAAAATCGCAATCCTACAAGCTAAAAGTAATTTCTTTGTAGTCAGTTTTACAAGAGGAAAATCACTTTCAGCACATTATGCCCGTATATCAAAGGTAAAACGCTTAATAGAAGAGTTAGGAGAATCTTTTTCTATAAAGTCAGCCACAAAGTCTAACTCTTTTTCACGCACTAATACTTCAAAGTTAAGGTTAAATCCTTTCTTGGCAAGTGCTTCTTGTAAACGATCCATATTTGTTTCTAGTAAATTGTTGGTTTCAGTGTTTTCTGTGTAGAATTTTGCAATTATGTTTTTACCCTTTAGGTTTAAATTAATATCTAAGCTTCCAAGGTAATCCATATCAAGGTGAAGCAGGATGCTGATATCTTCTTTACTTTTTTTCAAAGCTTTTTTATTTGTAAATACATATAGTTCACTATGAATATTTTTGTCCTTTAACTTCATTGGCAGTTGAATATAAGTATAGAGCTCATTTAGATTTTTTATAAAATCTATATTATCTTTTAGATTATTAGTTGTGTTTGAAAGGGAGGACTCACCATTACCAGTTGCCTTAATAAATTCACTTAATTTAGACAGTTGTTTGTACATGTCGTTGTACAAATTATCTACTTCATGTTCTTTAACAAGGGATTTAGGGTTTAAAGTCCATTGATGCATTAATTCTTCTTTTAAAATAGATTGATATTCCCTGCTGTTTAATAATTCTTTAAGATCTATTTTGTTATCGAGATTTGATTCCTTAACTAAATTAAGAAAATCAAAGGAATTAATTTCACCACTTCTTATTTGATTTTTAATATTTTCAGGTAAATTTAAATTATCTAATAATTTAATTAGATTCTCTCGAGATTCTTTAGTTGTAAAGGAACCAATTTCATTATTGTAATGCATTAGTTCTTTATGTGTATTGGTTAAATCATCTATTAATGGGGATTTAAGCATATTTTCTAAGGGTTGTTTAACTAATAAATCGTAGGATTGAATTTCCACTTTAACGTTTTCAATAAAATTAGCAACTTGTCTATAAGTAGCATTACCTTTTAGTATGGAGTTTTTTAATTCGGCAGACAGATTAAAGGTTTCTAGCGTTTTGACAAGTTCTTGCCTTTGGTTTTCATTAATAACTAAAGGTGAGTCAGGAGTTTCAATCTTACTTATACTAGAATTTGAAAAGCTATCATTTATAGAAGTTGGTGTATTTGTACCAAAATTGTTATTGATTAAATTTTCTGTCTTGGGTAATGAAGATGTAGTATTTATGGTTTTATCTATAATATTTTTAGCCATAGTATCAAAATTATCTAAAGGATTATTAGCAGTTTCATTATTAATTGTACTGCTAGTACTAGTATTCATGTTATTATTGCTAAAATCAGTATTGTTAGATACAAAATAATTGTTATTAATACTATTAGTGGTGATACTATTAGTAATTGAGCCATTTATAGAATTAATAAGTTCAGGAGTACCTTTTGAAAGTATAATATCTAGCATTTGAACATGTAAAGAATGCAGTTCATTGTTGTTTGATACCTTTGAAGAAATGTTATTAAAAAAGTCAGAAAATTCTTTAGATAGATTCTCAACTTCTTTTATAATTCTATGTTCATAATTTTTATAATTTTCAAATTGCTTAACATTAACTTCATTAACAGGAATATTGTTTTTGCTCATTAAAATCAAAGACTCAATATTTGAGTTTTTATATATAAAGGATTGTTGATAAAATTTGGTAATGGTTTGCTTATCAATAGGCATATTATTTTCAAGAAGTAATTTTACTATTAATGAATTTTTATCATTTATAGGCAAACCAGCAGCTTTTAGAGCTTTAAGAATAATAGAATTCTGCATGGCAGAAGATTCGTTACCAAGTAATTTAACGGTTAATCCTTTTTCATCTGATGATTCAATAATAAATGAAGCTTCATGACCTATTTCAAGTATAAGGGGTTCAGATAGCTTTGCAGTAACGACTTCAGAATTTGGAAGTTTAATACTAACCTGATTTGAACGTATATCTACAACTTCACCTTTAATAATCTGTCCACCATTATAAGTGCTTTTAGATGGAACACTTTCACGACTTATTTCTTTACTTCGTGAAGATTTATTTGTTTCATTTTTTATATTAGATTTGTTAACTTCATATGCATTAATATTCAAATATCCCACTCCTATGCAAATTCATATATAAACTTAAACTACACTATATTTGTATTCTATCATAACTTTACACTATAATCTACTTTTTTAATAGTTATTTCATATCAGACTCAGATAATTATAGAGCAATTTTAAGAAAAATACTTAATAAAGATAGATATAGCCATGTTCATTAAATCCTCATATTAAAAAAGTAAACAAATATAATTAGGGATTGATTATATAACCATAATTGGATTATAATTTAAGAGACAAAACAATTAACCCTTTAAATCTAAAAGTACCAGCATAGAACTTAAATAAAACATTCAGGGTTAAGAAAGAGGTAACCATGCACTATAGAGACATACAGCACTTCATAAAAGTACTAGAAAAGAAAAAACAGCTTATAAGAGTCAAACGAGAAGTATCATCTAATTTAGAAATAACAGAAATAGCTGACAGGGTATCTAAACAAAGAGGTAAAGCCCTATTATTTGAAAATGTAAAACATTCAAAATATCCACTATTAATAAATACCTTCGGAACTTATGAAAGAATGGCAATGGCATTAGGTGTAAATGACATTAACGATGTTGGAAAAGAAATAGGAGAGCTAATAAATATATCAAACTACGCCACAATTATGGACAAAATAACTCAAATACCAAATCTGTCAAAGCTTCTAACAGTATTTCCGATCAAAGTTAATAAAGCCCCATGCCAAGAAGTAATTGACAACGAACCAGACCTTAGAGAACTTCCAATATTAAAATGCTGGCCAAATGATGCAGGAAGATTTATAACCTTGCCATTGGTGTTTACAAAAGATCCAGAAACTAACACTCAAAACATTGGAATGTACAGAATGCAGGTGTACAATAAAAACACCACTGGAATGCATTGGCATTTGCATAAGGATGGAAAAGAAATATATGAAAAATATCGTAAGCTTGGAAAGAAGATGCCAGTATCAGTTGTAATCGGATGTGATCCTGCTACCATTTATGCAGCAACAGCACCACTTCCAAAGATGATAGATGAAATAATGTTTTCAGGCTTTTTAAGAAAGTGCCCCGTTCCTCTTGTGAAATCTATAACTAATGACATTCAAATACCTGCCAACAGTGAATTTGTTTTAGAGGGTTATGTAGACATAGACGAGCTTAGAATGGAAGGACCATTTGGGGATCATACAGGGTATTATTCAGAGAAAGATCTGTATCCTGTCTTTCATGTAACTACAATAACAAGAAAAGAAAATCCAGTTTATATGGCAACTATAGTAGGTAAGCCACCAATGGAAGATTGCTACATGGGAAAAGCTACCGAAAGAATATTTTTGCCATTGATTAAGATGATGGCCCCTGAAATTATAGAAATGAATTTTCCCCTTGAAGGAGTATTTCATAACTGTGTAATAGTTTCTATTAATAAAAAATATCCATATCATGCAAAAAAGGTAATGAATACAATATGGGGTATGGGTCAAATGATGTATACCAAGATGATTATAGTTGTTGATAAGGATATTAATCCTCACGATTTATCTACAGTTGCATGGAAAGTATTTAATAATATAGATGCAAAAAGAGATGTAGTTATTTCACAAGGCCCTCTTGATGCCCTTGATCATGCCTCTAATACCAGATTCTTTGGAAACAGAATGGGTATAGATGCTACTAAAAAATGGCAGTCAGAAGGGTATGAAAGAGAATGGCCAGACGATATTGAAATGGATGAAAAAGTTAAAAATATAGTTACAAAAAGGTGGAAGGAATATGGTATTTGATAAAATCAAAAATTTGGGAAATCTGGTAATGTTTAGTCATAGCATATTTTCTTTGCCATTTGGTCTTATAGCAATGATATTTGCTTATGGAACAATTCCACCTCTAAAGACTTTTTTTTGGATATTGGTAGCACTTCTTTCTGCCAGAAATGGAGCTAATGCATTTAACCGAATAGCAGACAGAAAGATAGATGGAAAAAATCCACGTACAAGTGACAGGCATCTGCCAACAGGTAAAATTAAATTAGCAGAAGCATATGGATTGACTATTTTTTGCTTTTTACTAATGGGTGTGGCTGCATATATGTTAAATTTATTATGTTTAATACTATTACCTTTTGCTATAGGAATTTTTATTTTTTATTCTTATAGTAAAAGGTTAACATGGTTATGTCATTACATACTTGGAGTTGCGTGTGGAGGTGCACCGGTTGGAGCATGGATTGCTATAACTGGAAGTATAGATTTTCTTCCATTAGCCCTTGGGGCAAGTGTGTGCTTTTGGATAGCTGGATTTGATATAATTTATGCTACACAGGATATTGAATTTGACAGGCAGGAAAAATTATACTCAGTTCCAGCTAAATTTGGTTTTAATAATGCACTTATTATTGCAAAATTATCTCATGTAATATCTTTGATATTTTTAGCAGGGGTGCCTGTTTTTATTGACTTGGGAATAATTTATTATATTGGTGTATTTATAATAGGATTACTTTTAATAGTTGAACATTATAATGTTAATCCAAAAAATACTAAGAAGATGAAGTTTGTATCTTATAGTATTAATCAAATGATTAGCATAGTATTTTTTGTATTTACAATGGCAGATTTTTTTCTAAGCAAAATTAATTTATAAGGAGCTTAACTTTTTACAAGGATATTATTTGAAAAGTTAATTAAGGAATCAGATTATGAAAAGACTTATTATTGGCATAACAGGGGCAAGCGGTCATGTGTATGCAAAGAAATTTATCGAAGATATATGTGTATTTGATTATCAATTACATATTGTAATAACAGATAATGGGAAAAAGGTATTTGAATATGAACTTGATCAGGATTTTAATGAATTTATTTTAGGTTTAAATAAAGATATTATAGTTCATGATAATTTAAATATGTTTTCTTCTATAGCCAGTGGTTCATTTTCAACTGACGGAATGATAATATTGCCTGCATCAATGGCTACAGTAGCTAAAATTGCAGGAGGAATTTCGGATACTCTTATTTTAAGAGCTGCTGATGTTGTAATTAAAGAGGGTAGAAAACTAATTATTTGCCCCAGAGAATCTCCTCTTAGTGCAATTCATTTAAATAATCTATTAACTCTTTCAAGGTTAAATGTAGTTATTAATCCTTTATTTCCGGCATTTTACAGAAAACCGGAATCCATAGAAGAATTAGTAGAGGGTTCTATAGAAAGAGTTTTAGGTATGTTTAATTTAGAAGTTAAAAATAAATACGAATGGGGTAATTAAATGAAAAAGTTAATTAAGAAGATTTCAATTTACTTTACTTTATCATTAATAGTTGTAATGACTTTAGGTTGCAGTAAAAATAATGAAAAGTTAGTAGTAGGAGTTATGACGGATGTTGACTCAATACCATTTATTGTTGCAAAGCAACAGGGGTATTTGCCAGATTATGTTGAACTTCAAATATTTACAAGTCCGGTAAATAGAGATGGTGCACTTTATAGCAATAACTTAGATGGAACTATATCAGATGTTTTAGCAGTGTGTCTTGCAAAGGAAAGTGAATTTAATGTATTGATAACTTCAATGACTCAGGGAAAATATGGTCTTGTTGCTTCAAAAGGATCTAATATTACTTCTGTAGACCAAATAAATGACAGTTCCATTGCATTAAGTTTAAACACAATTATTGAATATGTAACAGATAATATTTTGGTTGAAGAAGGAGTAGGTGTTGAAATGGTTAAAAAAACAGCAGTACCTAATATGCCTTCAAGACTTGAGTTACTAACCAATAATCAGATTGACTTAATTGCTGTTCCAGAGCCATACGTAACGGCAGCAGTAAAAGAAGGCGGAATATTATTAAAAACATCCACAGACTTAAATATTAATCCAGGTGTTATGCTTTTTACCAAAGAGGCAACAGAAAATAAATCTATGGAAATTAAAGAATTTTATAATGCATACAATAAGGCAGTAGATTTTATTAATGAAAATATTAATGATAAAGAAGTTTTCATGAATGAGGTAATTAAAGAATTAGGGCTTCCAGATGCTGCCAACGATATTGAACTGCCTAAGTATACACACCATACCATGCCAAGCGAACAGGAAGTAAAAAAAGCTGTGTATTGGCTTTTAGAAAAGGAACTTATTAAAACTAAATTTGAATATAAGGATTTAATTTGGGAAAAAAATGATTGATATAAATATTGAAAAAGCATTTTATGATAAGGATATTGAGTCATTAAGTAATTTTAAATTGCATATTAATAGGGGGGAGATTGTTACCATAGTGGGTAAATCTGGATGTGGAAAATCAAGTCTTCTAAATATAATAGCTTCATTACATGAAAGATATTTTGGAAGTATTAAAATTAATGAGGGCTCACAAATCGGTTATATCCCACAAAACAAATGCCTTTTGCCTTGGAAAACTGTAAATCAAAACATAATGCTTTTAAATAAAATAACTAATAAAAATGGTAACAACTCTACAGAATTATTAAAAAAACTGGGTATTTATCATTTAAAGGATAAATATCCTAATCAGCTAAGCGGTGGAGAATATCAAAGAACTGTATTAGGACAGGTGTTTTTTTACAAACCAGACATTATACTTATGGATGAACCGTTTTCTGCATTAGATATAGAAACTAAGTTTGAAATTATGAAGCTATTCAAAGACATGCAAACAGAAAATAGCATTACAACAGTATTTGTTACCCACCATAAGCAGGAAGCGGATTATATGGAGGGGAGAGTGGTATTACTTTGAAAAGAATATTACATTTTTTGATTTTAATTTTAGTATGGCAGGTTTTGTCATTATTAGTTAATAAAAATATATTTCCTACTCCAATTCAGGTACTATATTCAATTACAAATTGCTACAAATCTATTATGATTCACAGTGTATATAGTATTTTCAGAATTTTTATGGGAATCATTCTTGCCATAATTGTGGGATTTCCAATAGGTTTGCTTATGGGATATTATAAATCAATAGACAAAATGCTTTCTCCTTTTGTTTATATTTTCAGCCCAATTCCTAAAATAGCCCTGCTTCCAATAATTATGATGGCATTTGGAATAGGGGATGTGTCGAAAATATTTATAATTTTTATCATTATGGTTTTTCAAATGATAGTATCAGTACGAGATAGTATACATAATATACCCAAGGAGTATTTTGTTCCTTTTTATACAGTAAAGTCTCCAATGAAATGGATAATATTGGATATATTAATACCAGCCTCAATTGCAGATTTGTTTACAGCATTAAGAATTGGTTTAGCAACCAGTATTTCGGTTTTATTTTTTGCTGAAACTTTTGGTACAAGATTTGGAATAGGTTTCTTTATAATGGATATGTGGGTAAGGCTTGACTATAAGCAAATGTATCTTGGAATATTATGGCTTGGAATTATTGGATTGTTTTTATCAAAAATAATTGATTTGATGGAGAGGGTATTATGTAGGTGGAAATAATTTCTGTTATTTTGGTTAGTATAGTAGCAGGGATTTCTTTTTTAGCATTATCAACTGTTGTATTTTCATTTTCCGTATAGGCTGTAGTTGCTAATAAAATGAACAAATAAATTTGAGGTAATATATAGTTACTATTTGCAACTCTAATAGAATTGTGGATAGTGACGAATTATTGCCTTTTTTAAATGAAATACTAACAAATATGTTGAAAGAGCAAACTAAATGGTATATAATGGAATGAGTACTCTGATTATAAATTCGAGATTATTTACATCAGTTAACTGAGAACGGATGATCAGAGTACCGATTGTGGAGGGGAAACTTACTAATCAGTAAGTGCACAATTATAATCTTAACTAGGGGAAACTACATATTATTAAATAAAAGATACAAACAAGTTAAATCCAAATTAAGGTATCTCGCTGCAATGATATTAAGTATTTTGCTTAATTTATTGTGGCTTTTTTTATACATATCTTAATAAATTATTAAAATTGGATAAAAAATAACCATTCCTGAAAAACATCAAGCAAAATTTAGATTCTGAAAGGATCCTTACCCATTGGATCTTGAGATACTGGAGGAGACAGAAGCAGTACTATAAAATGCTAAAATAAGAATGGTATTGACATTTATAATACGAACTATTGATAAAATGGAGGTCATAAAATGCTAAAGAAACTTGCACTTGATCAAACGAAGATATATGAAAAGTATATTGCTATGGAAGAGATTTCGGTAATGCTGGAACGGTTTGTAAAAGGTCGTTCTCACCATTTATCAATTGGAGCAGAACAGGGCGATGTAGATCAGTGGGATGACTTGGTGATTCAAACGAGTCATCAAGAATACACTCATATACAAGTAAAAAAGCAGACAACAGATTTTTCGGAGGATTCAATTATAAGAGACAAATATTCTAAGGGAAAAAGAAAAGATCAATGGAGGGATCTATCTGCGTTTGACAAGGCAATTAAAAGTCTTGGAGAGAAAATTGTAACCAATGGATCGGATCCAAATGTAACACATAAAAATTTCTGCTTAGTACTGCCAGAGGGCTCCATTCAGATAAAAAGGGATCTGGAAATTAGGCACTTAAGAACCTTTTGTGAAGTTCATATTAAAGATGTTACGACTACAACAGGTTTGTATGATCTTGCACAGAAGGATATAACCACTCAGAACATTTTTGAATGGTTAACTACCTGGTGTGGTTTTAAAGATTGGGAACACATTTTAAAGGCGTTAAAAGTGCTTAAAATAAATCAAATGGGCCATGAAGTGGATATTATCGATAGAACAGATAGGAACCTTCAGCAAATATTTATTATATCAAAAATTCAGGAAGTACGCAGGCTTATTTTATCATATTTAGATGATAATGCAACATTCACTGGTGCAATTAAACCACGTCAATTATTGTTTGTGCTAGAACAATACTTGGATCCCAGCGTAAAAAGATGGACGCTTTTTCAAAAGGAGGGTTCTAGTTGGAAAATATCAGGGATTCACGATTTGAAGACGGATAATCAGATTGAAAGAGCAGATGTAATTGTACCTGCTCTATGGTCAGAAGATAACAAACATGCTCGTTCTTTAAAAATGTATGGTAATTATTCAGAAAATTGCCAAATCTCGAGTAGCTTAATGCGCCTGTCCCTTCATCCCCAAGGATCGTTTGACATCTATTGTAACGAGAAACTGACTTGGGAACCTGCGATTAAAACTAAAATCGGAGGAACACTTGGTGCATCAAGAGATGATTTGCGGGGAGCACGAATATTAGATGAGTCAGAATGTTGCACACCAATGGAATTTAACGAGGTTAAGACAATAGGTGAAAAGGATGCTATTGCTGAAAAACTACATAGTGAGATGCATAAAGTAACACTAAAACTTATCGATGAAAATATTCAAGACGAGATAAATAAAATGAGCAGTAGTAAGCTTCGAACGATAATTGATGAGCGATGGAGGCATTGGAACATGTTACTTGAGCAAAGTGTAAAAAGTCAGAAAGAATTATTTTCAAAAATACTTCATCCAAAAATAGAAGGAGATTCAATTTCTGGCGAGCTGCGAGTTGGACCGAAAACCGCAACCATATTAAGTGATGCTATTTTTATGCTATTAGTGATATCGGCATGTTTAGGAGATAACCAAAATGCGGATTGGACGTCCGTAGCAGATAACTTAAAAATGACCTCGATTGGTCTTGCATATTGGAGTGGTCCAGCGGATGGTGCTAAGAATGTAATTAAAATTGATGAAGATCCACATCTTTGCAAATTAATTGAAAACGAAATGGGGCAAATAATCATTATTGCTCAATCATCACTTTCGGAAGCAGAAATTTATGAATATGGTTTATTTAATGATAGCTCAAGTGCGAGCTTGATGACACATCCCAGTTATCCTAAATTATTAATAACCCAGAACAGAACATTTAAAAGAATTTTGGCAAAAGGTGATATTGTAGAGATGAAGAAGTATTTGCAACAGAGGATAGATACATATAATAATACTATGAATGGTGCTGTAAATCTGATAGTGGATGGGGTGATAGTATGAAATTTGATAATTTAAAAGCAAAAATTTATGAGATAGTACAAAATAGTTTTGAATTTGAGAGTGATACTGGATATGTGAAGGAATTAACAGATCTTGCCGATGAAAGTATTAAGTATAAAGGTATTATTCGGATGAAACGTTCTGGAGTAGCAATAGACAGGTGGAAAACCATTGTGACCGTTGAAATAGACAACAATAATGAAACAGAAGGTGATCAGGATATTAAAGTTAAACTAAAGAGTGTTTTTGGGTGGATCGCATCAATAAAGGAATCGATTATCGGTACTGAGAATGCAGATTTGTATTTGTTTTTAGCACTTAGTGATGCACTTTCAAAAGAAGAATGCTTACGTATCGAAGCTACGGAGCAGTTTTGTCGTAAATATGTTTTGTTGCCCCATGAAGATATTTCACAATTTCTAAATCGTACATTTCTTCATAAGTTGGAAAAAGGTGAAGATGGGGTAGCTGGTAAAGATCCTTTAGAGAACGCATTTGAAAAAACTGCTGACCAATTCCACTGGTTAACCCAGGAAATGCAAAAAAAATGGAAGAAAGCTTTTTCAGAGTTATCAGGAAGTGAGCTTTCTGATGTAATCCTCGAAAAGGAGGCATTGGATGAAGCATATTGAGAAGATTATTATTAGTAATGCACGCAGATTTGGTGCAGATATCGAGGTTAATTTTGGAGCAGGTGCAACAATTATTCTTGCTCCCAATGGAACAGGTAAAACAACTATTTTTGAAGCCATTGAATTAGCCCTGACAGGTGAAATTAGAAGAATTGCCCATTTTCCAGATGTCATTATAAGGGATAAGTTAGATGAAATGAGTGTACGCTTGAATTTCTCTGGCGACAAATATTGTCAGGCAAACTATCTAAGAGCTAGAGGATGCAATAAAATAGGTAATCATGCAGAATTATTCCAACTGGAAAACAGTTTGTCAGTGCCCTATTTACTGCGATTAACTCATTTGCTGGATCAGCACAGCAATGGGTGGTTTGTTGAACAAGATGAAAATAACGCAGGTGAAATTATTAGTAAATTACCTATTGGAAACGATTTAAATCATGTTATCTCGAAAAAAACCAGTTTACTAAGAGCTATTTCAGCAACCGAAAAAAGAGCATATGAGGATTATGACAAGGCACGAAAGGATCTAAGTGAGTTCAAAGAATTATTATTAAAAATGGATGAACTTAAAATTGCAACAACACTTACGCCATTAGAAGAGATAATGGAAAAACTGTTGTCTGTTAGTAAATTGGTTAATTATCAAATATATAATCGAGAACCTGATTTGATTCAAGCAAGCACCCATTTTGAAAAGATTAGAATCTTACTCTTGCAAAAGCTTAATAAAGAAAAAGAAATAGTAATTAAGTTAAGTGGGATGAAAGAGAAAGTACAACAGTACACTGACAATTTAGAGTTGCTGGATAAGGTGCAATTTGCCATATTCCAATATTCTGATAAAAATACTAATTTAAATGCTCTTATAGAATCAGCAAGGAAAGAAATTAAAGATGCATATGACGTTTTAATAAAAAACAAAAAGGAATTAGATAGACTGAAGTCTGTTAAACATTCGTTTGAAGAGCTTGAGAAAAAATCAGAGCAGTTAACTTCTAAAAAAGCAAGTTGGGAGCAGAATGAAAAAGAACTAAGGGATTTACGAAGGATTCATGAGCAGACAATTACTCTTCTTAATAAGAGTCAGTCAACGCTCGAACAGCATCAATTTATTGATGAAGCAATCGCAATTAACAATGTTAATTTGGAGCGGCTGAAACTTAAAAAAACAGTTCAACAGCAATGGCAAGGTCTGGAGGAACACAATAAAGAGATTGGTGAGATAAAAATACCTGAAATGGTAAAAAAGAAAACGGAACAATCAAAGTTAGTAAAGCTAATTGATTATGAAGTCGCTGAAGCAGAAAAACTGTATTTAATTAAGAAAAATGTTGTGGATAGTCTTAATAAGGCTTCAGAAACTATTCAAAGTGCTGTAAGTAATATTAGAAAGAACTTGCCAGAAGATGAAAAATGTTGCCCTGTTTGCGGAGCCTGTTATGAAGTGGGTGATTTGATTAAGCGAATAGATGAATCACTTAATTCATTAAACCCTGCTATCCAACCTGCTATTGTTGAAGAAGAAAATGCTTTGAATGCTCTCGTAATTGTTAAAGACAAACAAAATGTGGAGATTAAAAAGCTGTTAGATATTACTTCGGAATTAGAGGAACTTAATACTTACCAGGAAGAAAATAATAAGGTTATTAGGGAGAAAATACAACCGCAATTATTTTTTGCTAAAACATCAGAGGAAGCTTATACCCAAATCAAGGATCAAATTGTTCAAATTGAGTCATTAACTAAAGAATATCAAGAGAAAAAACGCCAACTTGAGCCGACAGTGCCCATAGATGAAATGCATGATATGACTCTAAAAAAAGGTCAAGAGGAGAGAGTGCTGACTTCTCTTGAAGAAATGAATGGAAAATTAAAGTTTGAAATTAAAGATGTAACAGAAGAAATCAAAAGTATTAGTGTATCGCTGGACAATGTTGAGAAAAGCCTTGTTATTGAGAATATAGCGTCACAGTCAATTGAAGTACAACAAAAAGAAATTGATATTAATAATTTGCAGGAAATATTATCTAAAAACGAAGAAGATTTTAAAAGAAATCAAAATTTATATTTAGATGAGAAAGAGGTATATTCCAAAATAAAAGCAAACCAAGAAGGTATCTACGCCGAATGGAAGCAGCTCGAACTAGAGGAGCAACCAAACGAACATGAATTAAAAACAAAGCTGGAAGGGCTCCAGGGGGTAATTGTGGATTTAAAAGCAAGTAATAGTGATATGGATGCAGTTCAGCAAAAGTTAGCTCTCTGGCGTACGGCTGAGAAATTTCATGATGTTGAAAATGAGGTAAAGGAGAAAGTGGGTGAGTTGGATGTGCAATCGTATTTGGAATATCTGCAAAAAAGTAGCGATGAAAAAAATGATGCACTTTCAAACATTCAAGAAAAAAAGAAGGCGGTTGATGTTTTCTTCATAAATTTGACAGCAGAATCGAAACAGATTAAGGAACAAATAGATGCGATTAATGAGCCCTGGAAAGGATTGCTAAAAAGGATTGTCATAAATCCTTTAATAACTTCAGCCCCATTATTAAGTAATTCTACTTTAAGAAATAAACCAATAGCCAAAACTTCAGCAACTATTAACGGTGAAAATACCAGTATTGCCTGCATCGCAAGTGAAGCTCAGATGGCTGATCTACAGTTGACATTTATGCTTGCAATGGCCAATAAGTATCGCTGGACTCCATGGAAAGCACTACTTTTAGATGATCCTGTGCAACATCATGATCTTGTTCATGCATCGTCAGTTTTTGATGTATTAAGAGATTACATAATTAATTTTGACTATCAAGTTATGATGAGCACTCATGATACCATGCAAGCTAATTTTTTCAAGAGAAAGTTGGAAAATGAAGGTGTTCCCTCTAAAATTTATCAGTTAGTTGTGAGAGAAGGCGGTGTAGCGGTTGAGTTGTTAGGCTAGATAGGATTTCAATATAGCTATCAGTATTGGTATCGAAGCAAAAAAAGCACAAGAGTAGAGAAAAAGCATAATGTAATTATGTAGTCAAAAAATTAATAATACAACAAATATATATTAAAGTAATATGGAATTAGGATATAAGAAAACGAGCTTTTAGGTTACTATTCACAGCCAATGTCATTTAGTTAAGCTTTTAGTATTAAAAAAATGAAAAAAAGTAAAAATATATTGATTTTATAATAAAAAACAATTAAACTATTTTTATAGGAAATTGTTTTTTTTTATTAATTTATTTAAAAATTGTAAAAAGGATGATGGTATGAACACAAAGAAGAAGTGGTTAACTTTTCGCAGTATTATTGCACTTTTATTAATTGTTGCTTTGGTGGTTGATTATGCACCTGCAAGAAACATAAAGGCTGATGATGTGGTAGGAGGTATTGTTACAAATTTATTGAAGTCTGAAAACTGCCAACCAACAGATGCGTTTTCAAGATTTGACATAACATATCAGGGGTTTGAACTGGCAGATAAAACAATCCAAATGCGGGTTGATTTTGCATTAAACAGCGATAGATTTCTTGATGATAAATTTGATAATGGCGGATATACGGAGAATGAATTAAAATCCAGATATCTGGGATATCAATTATATTTAGCTACTCAAGAACCTGCTCAATCTTTTGCGGGCAGAATGTTTTCTCAGTCGGAAGCATCTGAAAATGGTACAGAAGATGACTTTAGTGTCCAAAATACTCAAACCACAACACAAGAAAGTCAAGAATCAACCGAAGTAACTCAGTCAGAAAGTCAAGAATCAACCGAAGCAACTCAGTCAGAAAGTCAGGAATCAACCGAAGTAACTCAGTCAGAAAGTCAGGAATCAACTGAAGTGACTCAGTCGGAAAGTCAAGAATCAACTGAAGAAATAACACAGGAAGAAGGAGAAAATGAATCTGATTTTTTGAATACTTCTATGATGATGCAAATGAATAGCGGTGTAAATAGATTGTTATCTCAGCCGGAATTTAGCTTTGATACAGGTGACGACTCAGCAGATGCATACTGTGATTATTTAAATCAAAATGGACAAGGTGTTTTGGACAAGATTGAATTTAATTGCGAATTTGATTCAGATGAGGTAGATGTTCCTTTAGATAAATTAGGTGTAGAACAGGAAATTACTGTAAGTGAAGATGATGTTAATGTTGTTATTGGCCATTACATATGGACTAAGATTACCGTAGGTACAGGTGATGATGCAAAAAATCTGTTAAGGTTAGATGGTTGGTTTGATTATTGCGTATATAGTCATATTGATGTATCCGGTGGATTTAGTTTTACCCTTAATCTTCAATTGGAGATATCAGAAGCAGAGACGGTAGACATTAGCTATAATTCTGATATGCAAAGATTTGTGTTTACAACCAGACCCCTTAGTTTGTCTGAAATTGATCCTGCAAGTAATTACATAATATCCAAATCAGTTTTGAATTTGGTTCAGCCGGAACATGGAGGAGAAGAATATATTGACGAAACAATAATTGAGTATGCAATTGATGTTAATATGAAGAGTACCTCCAAAGGTAAATTAAATAACAAAGCAGTAGAAGATGCTTTGCCAGAAGGACTGGAAGTTTTATCAGCACAGGTGCAATATAATAATTCAGGAGGCTGGGAAGTAATAGGGGTTACTCCGGGAGATACTGTATTTAGACATGAAATGCTATGGGGAGAAACAAAAATTACTTCAGCCTCCTATAGATTACGTGTACAGTTTACAGCAGATGAATATAAAAAATATATAGAAAATGCAGGAAGTGATTATAATAAAGTATTTTTAAACGAAGCTTCATTATACAGAAACACTAACCCTGAGGAACTGCTTCAGGTATCTAATGAAGTCAGAGCCAAAGTAGGACCTAAGTTTTTTGATAAAATAGGCAAACCAAGCTCAAGTAACAGCAGGATCTATAATTGGGCTATTACAGTGAATACTTCATCTTCTCATTTTGTAGATTCCTACATCATAGATACGTTAGATACAGGGGTACATAATTATGATAAGGGCTCTATTCAGCTTACGGACAAAAATGATAATGCACTAAAGGATGAAAGTGGTAATCCAATTGTTCTAATATGTAAGGACATTTTTACCAGTACACCAACCCCTCCTCAATATAGTGATTTTACCAATGGAAGTCTTAGAGCAGGTGCTGATTTTTACGCAACCATTGATAATGAACTAAACGACGGTTCTGGAAATAGATATTATGGATATTATACTTATGTAGATAATGATGGTAAAACAAAAGCAGTATTGGTTATTCCTTATAGTGATTATGTTGGAAAAAACCTAAGAATTAAATATAAAACTCTTCTTGTACAAAGTACCAGTGAACCAAATGAAACGGATAAATTACAAAATAACGTAAAAATGATCTGGAAATGGTGGCATTATGGTGGAGTAGGACCCTATGAATTTTGGTTTGATTTTGATTTAGGAAAGAGCTTTGATGTGGATAAGCGTATTGTCGCTAAATATCCGGGAAATTACAAGCCTCAAACCCAAACTCAGAATTGGACCCTTCAAATCAATAAATTCCGTACAGAAGTTGAGGAGTTGACAATTGAGGATACATTAGATGTAAGCAAGCAGGAATTTCTTTTATATACTGAATATAATGACACTACTCGTCCGGATATAGAATTAATCGGTTATGAAAATACTGCAAATAGAACGATTACTTATGTAAAACCCCAGGATGAAGATAGTACTAAGGATTACTATACTTTTATAGAAAGTACAGAAGTAGTAGATAGTAAGACCATTAATAAAGTTACAATGAAGATACACCTTGCTAATCAGTCAGGAAAATCCTATGCTGTAGGAGAAGACGACTACTATTCCTACACCTTTCAAACAAAAGTAAAGGACGGAGGATTAGTAGCTAGAAATGTTTTAAGTACTGATAATTATAGGGTGAATAACGTTGCAAAAGCTACATCCGTGATTGGAGGTAATCAATATACCCAATCTACATGGAATCAATATCAATATGCTGCAAATACCTTGATTGAAAAAGATAATACTTTGGATGGTACAAATAAATCTACCTATAATTTTACTGATAATAGTGTGGGATGGACCATGACGGTAAACCCTAATTATGTTCCATTAACAGGTGCTGTAATTACAGATGAATTACCAGAAGGAACAACACTTGGTAAGATGACAAAAATTACCAAGACCTCATATCAAAATGGTACCCCTTCATCCACAATATTATCTGGTACAGATTTATCCGCACTTAATACAGCTTTAAAATCAAAGAGCGGCAGTATTAATATTGATGGTAATTCACTTGTATTTTCAATTACAGAAACAAAAAATGCTAATGGTTATACATCAACCAGTATGGTGATTACATTGCCAACGCAAACCAGTGATGCATATACTTTCACATATACAACAGCCTTTTCAGATGATAAATATAGAGAAGATAAGTTTACAGACACACCAATAGAAATTGAAAATCAATGCAGTTATACAGCAGGTAAGGTTTATACCACAGACATTTCAGCAAGTGCTGAGGCAACTAATACAATTGCAGTTCCTTCTTTGGTTAAATCAGGTGTTTATTTTGATGGTAAGGAGACTACCAGTAAAACCAATAATTACTATAAAGGAACAAAAGAACAGATAAAGAGTGCTGATAATTACAAGTATGCTGCAGCAGGAGTTGATTGGCAGATTTTACTTAACCGTCAGCATTTATCAATGAAAGGCTGGTTAGTTACCGATGATTTAGAACCGATTTTTGAATTGGATGAAAGCACACTAAAGATTTATACAGTAGATATGAATGAGGACGGAAGTCTTATAGAAAACAGCAAAACCGATGTTACCCCAAGCTATACATCCATTACATCATCTTATTCTGGTTTTGATTTTGTAATTGCTGACGCAGACGATAAGAAAACATTGCTGGTAGAGTTTACCACATACATTGTTGAAAATGCAAAGACTTCAGATATTGTTAATTTGGTTGTTTTATCTAAAGATAATGAAGCTAATAAAACGGCTGGCGAAAGAAATGTAAATCAGGTAAAAAGTTTCGATTTAGATGATTATGCCAATGCAGCCAGATTGCCTTATTTGACAATTAAAAAGTTTAGTGATAACGAGGATATTAATCATAAAAAAGAATTACCTCTGGTAGGTGCAAGGTTTAATTTAAAAAAGGTTACCTTTAAGACAGTAGGAGATGATTTGGTAGCTGAATTAAGCAGTGGAGATGATGTCAGAGAAAAAGCAACTAATTCTAAGGGAACATTAACCTTTATGTTTTTAGACTGGGGAACTTTATATCAGATTACTGAAAGTGTGCCTCCAGATGGATATCTTAAACTTAATGATACCAGTGATGCAAAATATGTTTTCTTTGAAAAAGGAGGTAATACCTTAAGTGAAGATAAGAAGGCAGTTTTAGAATCACAATTAGGTGCGAAGCCTGAGAATATTATAGTTGTAAATACTAGAAGCAGTCATTCTTTTACTTTATATAATGTTCCAGATACTGAAAATGATAGCAATCAATTTGAATTTTATAAAAAAACTAGTGACAGTAAAGAGCCAATTAATCATGTTGAATTTAATTTGACACGTACTGATGGTAAGTTTAACTATAAGTCAACTGCTAATAGCGGTGAGTATGACGAAGATTCAGATGGTAATGACGAGTTAGACGGAAAGGTTATCTTTAAGAATCTGGACGTTGGTGTATACACTCTTACAGAAGAAGTACCTAATGAATATGTTGATTCGAATGTTTCATGGAAGTTAACTGTAACTTTTGACAAGACTTCTGGAAAATATTTATATGATTTAAATAGTTTGGTATCTGGAGATACAACAAGCTTTGGAGGAACAGGAAGCATTTTGGATCCTTATGTAATATATAACACTTATAAAAAAAGCGGAGTAACTTTAGAAGAATTTGATTCTTTAACAAAAGCTTCGGTATCTGGAGCAGAATTTACTGTTTATACAAAGGTAGATGACGAAGAAAAAATTGTGGCTTATTTATTATATGATAGTGTTACAAACAAATATAAATTAAGTAAAGTAGACTCTCAGGGAAGTTCGGCTTCATTAACTGAGAAAAATCAGCTAAAATCTAACTATTTGCAAACTAATGGCAGTGGTAACTTGGAATTAATTTATGGAGATTATTATTTTAGGGAAACAGTTCATCCAACAGGCTATGTTGATGGGTTTGCTAAAAATAGTACTGCAAGTAATGAAGATTTCTCTATTGCAGGAGTAGATGTTGCATTAAAGGTATTTAAATACCAATATAGTGTTGTTAAGCTTAACAAAGTAGATGAAGATGAACAAACAACTAATCTTTCTGGTGCTGAGTTTACCATCTATGATAAAGGAAACAGCAATAAAGCAGCAGCTTATCTTACATGGGATGCCGCCAACTCAAACTATTGCTTAAGTACAACCAGCAAACAAGGAAAAACAAGCCTTGCTAATGCGGTAAATAAATATAGCACAAATTATATTCAAGTAGAAAACACTGTAAATCAGTTGATTTTGGGAGACTATTACTTTGAAGAAAGTACAACACCTACAGGATATCTGCCAGATTACGCTGATAATACCAGCACTACCTTAAAAAAGAATTATCTTAATTTAACAACCATTAACCATGGCAGTACTGTATACTTAAAAAATGGAACAGGTACTAATAATGCATTTGATACAAATTCATCTACTAATTTTACTAATGTTCAAAAGGGATTTACTTTAAAAGGTACAATTAAAAATACAAAAGGAGATTTACTGTCAGGAGGAGTGGTTGGCTTATTCCCAAAAGGAACTACTTCATTTATTGCAGCAAACCGCTTTCACCCAACGGATGTTACTTATACCTATGATACAGGCAGTAATACAGGTAAATTTACCATTAACAATGTACCTAAGGGAGAATATGTAATAGCACAAATTACCTCACCTACAGACTATTTACTTTATGATCCTGTTGGAGGTTATCCGGTGACTATTACAGCAGATGGATATATTACTATTAATTCCGAAGCTCCAATTTTGATTGCAAATGCTTCCATAGACTTTAAAAATATAAAGAAAAGCACAATTATATTGAATAAAACCGATGGAGTGACAAATGCAGCACTTACTGGTGCGGTATTTACTATTTATAGTGTTAAAGATAATAATAAAACCAGAATAGCTACCATATCCCATAATGGTACTCAATATGCGGTTACACCTGATTCCGTCAATATAAAAGATGAATATGGAGTACCTTATTTGCAGGGAAGTTCAAATAATGAGTTAATATATGGAGATTATGTGTTAGAAGAAAGCACGGTTCCAACAAATTATTTTCCGTATTATGAAGATTATTATACAGAAACTGCTACAGGAGAACAATTTGACTTTACAATAAACGCCAATGGTAAAACCTATTATTTTACCAAAGATAGCAATGGAGATTTGGTACTAAGTACCACTGCTGCCAATTTTACTAATGAACCAACGAGCTATACTATAACCGGAACAGTAGTAGATACTAATGGAGATCCTGTTTCAGGTGCGGTAATCGGCTTATTCCCAAAAGGAACAACGGCGGTGAATCTTATTGAAGCTAAACTGTTTCATGGAAAACAGACAACAAGTGATGGGTCAGGTAACTTTACCTTTAGTCAATTACCTAGAGGAGAGTATGTTGTAGCACAGTTTGAACCTCATAGCAGTGGGGAATATAGTGAATATACTGATGCTGTTAATGTAACAGTTACAAAAGACAGTACAACTCCAGATAATATCTGTTTTGTAAATTATAAACTTGCAGAGGTGCTTTTGAACAAGGTGGAATTTGGTAACTCAACTAATTTTATATCAGGGGCGAAGTTTACTATTTATAATAATGCAGGAGTAGTTGTGGCTTATTTAATGGATAATTTAGATGGTCATTATAAACTAAGTAATACAAATGGAACTGATACTATACCAGATACCAGAGTCAATGCTCAAGGAATAGCTTATTTACATTATTCTGATGGAAAATATCAATTAATTGATGGTACATATTATTTTAAGGAAACTACCACTCCAGACGGATATTTTAAGGATTACGAAAGTGATGAAAGTTCAGGTTTGAAGGCTCATAACTTTACGATTAGTAAAAGTGGAAACACTTTGTATCTAAGCAACCTGTCCAGTCCGGATAATGCAGTAACATATCAAAATATTTCAGCGGTATTTACTAACAGTCCTGCTGAATGCAGTATTTTGGGAAAGGTTGAGGATACCAATCAAACACCGCTAATGGGTAAAGTTGGACTATTTCCAAGTGGAACTACAGCTCCTTTTACAGAAGATAAACTATTCCACGGAGAGAAAATTATTACCAATGGAACTACTACCGGAAGTGACCAGATTGGAAGTTTTGCTTTCACAAACATTCCTGCTGGAAATTATGTTGTGGCTCAAATTCAGGAGCCATCTGGTTATACACGCTATAGTAATGAAAGTATAGAGGTTTTAGCATCAATACTTGGAACTACACCAGCGGCTTCAAATATAGTATTTAAAAACTTTAAAAAGAGTCCTGTTATGTTAACTAAGGCAGATGTACTTACTTTGAATGACACTACACCTACTTTACTCCATGGTGCTGAATTTACTATTTATGTAAATATTAAAGCGGACGAAAATGACATAAATGGAACTGATTATATAGTGGCTTATTTAAAGGAAGATGGAAATAGCGGTCAGTATAAACTTAATAATGTAGGGACAGTTGATATTACAAAGAAGGTTAAGGATCCTAAAGGAGTAAATTACCTTCAAGGAACAGACGGTGATTATTCTTTAATTTACGGAAAATACTACTTGGAAGAGACTATTCAGCCAGACAAGAGCGAAAATACTTTGGATTATTTTCCGGATTATTCCAATGCCACAACTACTCAGAACTTAATGAGGTATTCTTTCAATATTATAGAAGATAGAACTACACCACTTTATATTACTAAGGCTTCTGATAATAGTATTGCATTAAGCAGTGATTCGGATGTGTTGTTTTCTAATGAACCAATAAAATGGTCAATAATGGGAACAGTGATTGACGCACATGGCAACGTATTAGAAAATGTTAAAGTAGGATTATTCCCTGCACCATCTCCTGAGGGATATAGTGATGAAGAATTAGTTGATGAAAATCTATTTCATAATATGTGGGTAAATACTGATTCTAATGGTGAGTTCTTATTTGAGAACCTGCCAAGAGGTGAATATGTAGTTGCACAAATGGAGACGTATACAGGTTATAACTCTAAACCGGCATATGAAGCAGTAACAATTGATAAGGATACGGACAGTTTATATGATGGGATTGTATTAGTGAATGTAGGAAAGGGTCATGTACAATTAGAAAAAAGGGATCTATATGACCAGAATGTAAAAGTTTCCGGTGCAGAGTTTTCAGTATATAATAGTGATGATGGTTTGGTAGGATATCTTCTTGAAAATACACCAGGAAGTGGTATCTATAATTTAAGTGACACTAATTTAAATGGAGTAAAATTGACCTCCAATTTAAAAACTCCACTAGACTTTACCTATTTACAAGGAAACGATTTGATTTGCGGAGAGTATTATTTTGTGGAAACAGTAACACCACTAGGGTATTTTAAGGATTATCAATCTGATACAACCAATGAACTAAAAAAGCATCCTTTTACTGTGAGTTTGGATGGTGAAACAATTTATTTGAATAATGATACTGATAATGCTGGCAATTACAATGTATTAGATGTTGAAAAAAGTATATTTACCAATAGTCCACTTAATTGCTCAATTTCAGGTATTGTGGTGGATCATAACAATGAACCTGTTTCCGGAGCTGTATTAGGTTTGTTCCCGAAAGGAACTAAGGAAGAGGATCTGGATGAGGATCATATGTTCCATGATACACCAGTTGCAGTAAGTAGTTCAGATGCAGATGGAACAAAAGGAACCTTTACTTTTGAAGACATTCCTACTGGGGAATATGTGGTAGCACAACTTGAAGTACCTAATGGGTATGAAGAAGCTGACAATAATCCGGCAAGTGTCTCAGTAAGTGTAGATTCTAACAATCAACAATCAGTGGATATTAAGTTTATTAATTGTACCTATGGAACAGTAATTTTAAATAAGATAGATGCATATGCAGTAAAAAATTCAAGTCCTGTTATGGTAAAAGGTGCTGAATTTACTATTTATGTTAAAGAAGGTGCTATAACAAAACCGATTGCCTATCTTTTAGATAATACGGATGGAACTTATAGTTTAAGTAATATAAGTTTGAGTGATACAGATGGGACTTCTGGCTTAGATGCTACAAACTCTTTAGGGGTTGCATATTTGCAGGGAGATCAAAAGAATAATCTGCTTACAGGAACCTATTACTTTGAAGAAACAACTACACCTTCCACCCATTTTAAGGATTATTCAGATAAGCAGACAACAGACCAATTAAATAAACATTATTTTACCTTATCCCAACATGAAAGTACTATTTATTTGGATAATAGTATAGGTGAGAATGAGAATGCAGGTAAATTAAATATTCAAACAGTATTTTCCAATGAGCCGGCAAGCTGGACAATTGAAGGTACGGTAAAAAATCCTAATAATAAAGGATTAGCAGGAGTAACGGTAGGCTTGTTCCCAGCAGATGATTTAGATGTGGAATTGATACCTCAAAATTACTTCCACAATATGTATCAGGTAACAGATAGTAATGGTGCATATAAGTTTAGCGGGTTACCAGTAGGTGAATATATTGTTGCTGAGATTGAAGCACCGACAGGGTATTCAAAAACTCTTTCACAAACAGCTTCTATTACCAAGGATACACCAACTACTCCATCTATAAAGCGTAATTTTATTAATGTAAAGAAGAGTGGTGTAATGTTAGTTAAGGTGGATGCTTTAGATGATTCACCTGTAACAGGAGGAGAATTTACAATTTATCTACATGGTACAGATGATGTAGTTGCTTATTTAACTGAGACTGCATCTACAGGAATCTATGCTTTAAGCAGTAAGAACACACAGCAAGATGGACCAGATGTATTAATTAATTCCAATGGTCAGGAGTATATTCAAGATGATAAGTTAGTATATGGAGAATATGATTTTGCTGAAACAACTACTCCAACTGGATACTTTAAGGATTATAAGGATGATTTTAAAGATGATCTAAACAGATATTCTTTTAGTGTGACTAAAAATGACCAGACTATTTATTTAACTGAAGACGGAGGTGTTGTGCAAAGTGTAGGAGAAGAGCTTCCAACTTTTAAGAATCAGCCAAAGAGATGGACGATTGAAGGAATTGTAACGGAATCAACCAGAAATATATTATTAGAAGATACTAAGATAGGAATCTTTCCGGCAAAGTTTACTAAACAGGATGAATTTGTGGAGGAGAACCTGTTCCATCAGATGACAGCAACTACTAATGCAAATGGTGAGTTTATCTTTACTGAAAAATTGCCGGTTGGAGATTATGTAATTGCCCAAATGGTTACACCACAAGGTTATGAGCCATTAGAGGGTCAGCAGTTTACCATTACAAAAGATACAGCCGATGATGAAGCAATATATTTTGAATTTATTAATTATAAACGGCAAGGTGTACAGATCATAAAAGAGGAAAGCGGTAACGGAAGGTATGTATCGGGTGCTGAATTTACCATTTTTGATAAGGAAACAGAGGAAGCAGTTGCCTACCTTGTGGAATCAGATGTAATTAATGGTCTGTATAAATTAAGTGATAAAAACAAATTAGGAAACCAACTTACTGCTACATCCTTAAGGAATGATAACATGGCTTATCTGCAAGGAACTGAGAAAGATAAACTTCTATGGGGAGATTATTACTTTGTAGAAACAACTACTCCGTTAGGATATGCACCAGATTATGTGGATGATGTAACTAAGAAAATACTAAAAAAGCATGAATTTTCTATTACAGAAAATAGCAATAGTTTACTTTGGCTTTCTAATGATCTTAATGATGCACAAAAGGATACCTATACTATCTTTTCTAATGAACGAGGATGGAATATCCACGGAAAGGTTATTGATACAAACAAGGAAAGCTTAGGCGGTACAACGATAGCTTTATTTACATTAGGTTCAGCAATTAATTCAGATAATGTTTATCGTGAAATGTCAGTAGAAAGTGATGCTTTGGATGGAAGTTTTATTTTTGAAAACATTCCTGTTGGAGAGTATATGGTGGTTCAAATGAAAGAACCAACAGATTACCAGCTAATTGGTTCAAAAATTTCATATGTGTCCATAACATCAGATATGTCTAATGATGATATAGAACCGGTTCAATTTATAGACGGTAAAATGGCAGATGTATTCCTAAATAAATGGGATAATATTTTCAACAAGAGTGTAAGTGGAGCAGAATTTACTGTTTATACTGATAAGGTTATAAGTATAGGAGGAGTAACGGTTCGTATTCCAGTGGCTTACCTTGTAGAAGAACAAAACAATGCAGGAAGTTATCACTTAAGTAAAGAAGATAAAACAGGTATGAATCCGCTGAATGCCATAAATGAATTAGGAGTAGATTATTTACAAGTGGTGGATGGTGATTATAAGTTAATTACAGGAGATTATTATTTTGAGGAAACAGTTACTCCAACAGATTATATAAAAGATTATCTAAGTAATAATGCAAGTGTAATTAAAACGCATGAATTTAGTGTAATTGAAAATGATATTAAAATATATCTTACTAACCAATCACAAAGTTCATCCAGTGGGTCTGTATTTACTAACTCACCTGCGTTGTGGAGTATTTCAGGGGAAGTAACTAATCCAGATGGTGAAGGATTAGAAGAGGCAAAGATAGGAATATTCCCAGCAGGAACAAATGAATTTACCAATGAGAATTTATTCCATGATATGACTGTAATTACAGATTTTGAGGGTAAATTTGAATTTAGCAACCTTCCTATAGGTGAATATATTATTGAACAATTGGAAGTACCTAAAGGGTATGAGAAAACCCAGACAGAGCCGTTTGCAGTAGTTATTGATAAAGATACCTCTATATCTCAACCGCCTTTTGTTTCTTTCATTGATAAGATAATAAAGAAAGAAGAAATACCAACTACTAATCCAACTACTAATCCGACTACTAATACTACTACAAATGAGCCTAATAATAATGCTCAACCGGCTACTGAGCCTACAGGTGAGGTAAGCACTGAACCAACAAAACCAACTGAGCCAACAACGAAAGATACAAAGCCAACAAAACCAACCACTGAAAAGCCGACTAAGGCTACAAAAGAAACTACTCAAGGCAAGACTCAGCCAACTACAGAAAAACCAACTAAGGCTGATATAAGTTCTTCTGAGAAAAAGATAAATTCTTTGAAGGAAAAAACCAAAGAATTAATACGAGAAATCGTATCTTCGGAGGATACTTCCCAAAAGGTGATTGTATTAGAACAAGGAGAGACAACTCCAATAGGAAAGACTGATAATAAAGATGAGAAAATTTCTTATGTGGTTACTTTGCATACATCAGTTATTCAAACAGGAAATGCTTATGAATATATTACAATTAATGTATCTGGAAATGGAAGTGTATATATTAGTGCACCTTTGCCACCTGAAAAGGAAGGATATGTTTTTGAAGGTTGGTACTTAGATCCAGAATATACTATTCCATGGGACTTTGAAAAAGAACTTGTACCAAATGGCGAAAGTATCTATTTTGGAAAGTATACTTTCTCCTCAGGAAATAACACTTATGTTTACGGTGATGTAGATGACGATGGCATTTTGATTAATCCGTTTAGTAATATACCTAAGACCGGAGATGAATTTCCTATTATTCCTATTAGTGTAGCAGCATTGATTTCTTTTGCAGGAATAGTGTTATCAACTGTTGGATTAAGGCGTAAAACTGGTAAAGTGAAGAAGGAATGAGTGCATGACTGAAAGAATATTAAAGATTATAAGGATATTTTTTATAATAGTGTTTTCATTTTCCATATTGGCGTTGGCATTTTTGGTTTTTAATCAATATCAGACAAAATGGGAAATGAATGAACTTATTGCTTTGAAAGGTCAGTTAAATCAAAAATCAGTTAAAAGCACAGAAAGGGAAACAGGCAAGTTGGAAAGCAACTTGCCTGTTTCCCAAGCTAAAGATAAGATCTATGAGCAGGGGGAGTCAGAGCAGTTAAGGGATGAACAGGGTATATTGTATACGTATAGTGGATTACATAATAAAAACAATGATCTGGCAGGCTGGATTAAGGTTGAGGGAACAAACATTGATTATCCTGTTATGCAAAGAGAAAAAGAGTATTATTTAAGGCGGAATTTTAAGGGGAAATATTCTTATAGTGGATTGCCTTTTTTAGATGAACGATGTGATATTACATCTATAGAGCAAAATTTTATTTTATATGGGCATAATATGAAAAATGAAAGTATGTTTCATGATTTAGTAAAATACAGACAGCAGGAGTTTGCTAAGGAGCATTCTAAACTTTTATTTGATACAATATATGAAGAAGGGGTTTATGATGTAATTGCTGTTTTTGATATGCCTTTGCCTACGGATTATGACCAAACCTTTTCTTTATATGAATTTTTGGATAATAGAGATGAAAGTATGGTTAATAAGTTTATGGAAGTGAAAGAAAAATATTCTCTTTATTCTAATGAGATAGAGGTTAAGGTCAGTGATCGATTAGTTATTTTGTCTACTTGCAGTTACCATGTAATGGATGGCCGTTTGGCTGTAGTGGCTAAAAAGCGGAATGGATAAATTTAAAGGTTAATTTTTAAAAGTAAATTGTAGGCAGGCTTAATCCATAATTTTGGATAAACCTGCCTTAATTGTATGCTTTTATATCTTCCTATATTTTTTCAAAGCAACAGTATTTAAAAACACAAACACTACACAAAATCCAAATAAAACCCCTATATCCAAAGCAATATCCATAAATGAGCTTCCTTTAACCACAACCCCTTTTAAAGCATCAGCAGCATAGGTTAAAGGGAACAGCTTAGATAAAAATTCAATAATATCAGGAGTTCCTTTTAAAGAAAAGATTCCACTTAACAATATCTGAGGTACGAGTACTATTGGTATAAACTGAAACAATTGAAATTCGTTTTTAGCAAAGGCAGAAAGCAATGTTCCAAGGGACAAAGAGCAGGAAGCTAAAAGTAAATTAATAAACAGTAAAAGTAAAAAACTTCCCTTAACTTCAATATTTAATACAAAAATTCCAAATGTTTGTATTATTATAGTCTGCAAGATAACAAATACACCAAATCCTAAAAAATAACCCATAACAATTTCTATTCTTTTAATTGGAGTAGCGACAAGTCTTTCTAAAGTACCACTTATTCGTTCCCTTAAAAAAGAAACACCTGCTAATAAGAATACAAAAAAGAAAATAAAAAATCCCATAAGTACAGGTGCTAACAAATCAAAAGCTGTTTGTTCACTTGAACCATTTAAATATACAAATTCATCTTCGCCAATTTCAGGAAAGTTATCAACATTAGCATTTGGTAAATTAGCAAGTAAAGCTTTAATCCCCGATAATTTTTCAGAAACCAGACTCATGGTAGCAGAAGAAAGAACTTTTTTTACAGACATTGTTACAGAGGTATCTGTACCCTCTACAGTAACCTTATTTCCATTATCCTCTATAATTGCATCTATTAAATTATTTTTCAGATTTTTAATAGAGGACTCATAATCAGTACTTACTGTAATCTCAGAATCTTCTTTTAAAAACTCTATATATTCATCAGAACAATTAATAACTTCAATCTTAGGAGAATATGACGGTGAATTTAAAATTATACCAAGCAGCCATAAAATAAATATTGGTGCCACAAACAGTAATGCCAGCGAACGTTTATCGCCACGAATTTGTTTAATAATTCTTTTTGCCATTGTAAGTGTATTCATTATAAATCCCCCTTTGTACTGCTATAGTATAGAAATGCCTCTTCAATATTAGCAGAGTTAGAATTTTTAATCAGCTCATTTGGAGTACCATTAGCTATAAGATCACCATTTCGTATTAATGATAACTTATCACAGCGGTATGCTTCGTCCATTACATGTGTGGTTACTATTATAGTAGTTCCATTATTTTTTAATTTAGTGAATTCATCCCAGAAGATTTTTCTAAGAACAGGATCTATTCCAACGGTAGGTTCATCAAGTATTAATAGTTTGGGGTTATGGACAAGTGCAATTGCAAGGGAGAGTCTTCTTTTCATACCTCCGGAAAAATTCTTTACAAGCTTTTTAGAGTCTTCTAATAGGTTTACCAAGGAAAGCACTTCTTTGGCTCTGTCGATAGCTGCTTTTTTGTTCATTCCATACAGAGCAGCGAAGAATAAAACATTGTCAATGGCATTTAAATCTTCGTAGAGAGCATCACTTTGAGCCATATATCCCATCATAGTTGTTATTTTTAGTGAAGGAATTTTTGTGTCGAAAATTGAGATTTCGCCTTGGCAGACTTCTTTCATACCGATTATAGCTTTTACTAAGGTGGTTTTTCCTGAACCGGAAGGGCCTAGGAGACCTATGATTTGACCTTTTTCGATGTTTAGGTTAATATTGTTTAAAATAACGGTTTTGTCGTATTTTATCTTTACATTGTTTACGGTTACTGCATTCATTTTATCACCTTTCCTTTGTTTCTTTTGAAGGGATGCTTTTCCTTTAGTCTTTCTACTCTTCAAAATGTGAATCATTAGGCTTTGAAAAGTTAGAAGTGCCAAACATTCCAATGAACCTATGAAAAAACCATAGACTCATTTCCATGGAACTTATACCTTTTCAAAGGCTAATGATTCACACCTTGGAGAGATTTAATTTGAAGAAAAGCAGGGATTCAATAGTATTAATTTTTAAATATAGATTGATTCTTTAAAATATTTTAACACTGAATTAATTTAAATACAAACTAATTTTAGTTAAATTAATTAAATATGTTATATTATAATTAAAAGAGCAGTTTTTAATTACAATATTTTAAAGACAAAATTAATTTTATAGTTTAATATAATAGAATAACTATAAAAAAAATTTAATTAAAAAGGAGGATACTATGAAAACAATTGGAATGATTGGTGGAATGAGCTGGGAAAGTACGGTAACCTATTATAAGCTCATTAACAAAAAAATAAATAAAGAACTTGGTGGATTACATTCTGCAAAAATATTGTTATACAGTGTGGATTTTGCTGAAATTGAAAAATGTCAGACAAATGGGGATTGGGACAAAGGTGCTGATATACTTGCATTGGCCGCTGAAAATCTTGAGAAAGCAGGAGCAGATTTCATTGTTATTTGTACAAACACAATGCATAAAGTAGTTCCACAGATTAAGAAGCGAATTAATATTCCAATTATACACATTGCAGAGGCTACAGCAGAAAAGCTAAAAGAGAATAATATTAGTAATGTTGCATTACTTGGTACAAAGTATACTATGACTCAAGACTTTTATAAAGAAAAACTAATTGAAGTTGGTATAAATGTTTTGATTCCTGCGAAAGAAGACATTGAAATTGTAAATCAAGTTATCTATGATGAACTTTGCCTTGGAATTATCTCTGAAAAATCAAAGAAGGAGTATTTAAGAATAATAAATGAATTGACTGCACAAGGGGCACAGGGAGTAATCCTTGGATGTACAGAAATAGGTCTTTTGATAAAACAGGATGATACAAGTCTTCCGGTGTTCGATACTACTGAAATTCATGCTTCTAAAGCAGTGATGGAAGCTATTTAAATGATAAAGCAGAAGTTAGTACAGTGAAATGGAATAGTTATACATGGAATCCGCTTGAATGACAGAATACAAGTCTAAGTTATAGTAGCTAACTTAGACTTGTATTTATTTTTTCTAAGGATTAGAAAATATTCAATATATCTTTTTGTTTTTTTGTATACTGTAAATTCAAGAGGATTTTAGGTTGTATATAAAAAAAGATAAAAAACGGCACCTTTTCTTGAAAATGAATACTTAAAATATATTTACTAGATATGTTATATTTGTATAATAATATAGCAAATCAATAAATATTACTATTTATAAATGTTGCCTTAAAATAAATAGGATAAGTTTTTGAAAGAATTGAATTATGGCATCGATTTACAGATTATCTTCATTTATTAGAATAGAGAGGTATAAGTATGAAACAAAAAAGAAAAGAAATAATTAAGCTTATGATTTTATATGCAAAGCCATATAAAAAGCGATTTATTACTTTATTTTTTTCAACATTAATACAAGATATTATTAAAGTGTTGTTTTTGTTTATGTTTGGCTTAGTGGTTGATGAAATTACATATTATAAAGATTTAAATGCTTTTATTAATCTTGTGGGAATTATATGCATCTTAGTTTTAGGATATTTATTTTTAGAATTATTGAAAACGGCTGCTTTTTGGAATACACAACTAAGATATGTATTAGATCTAAGAATTGCAATTATGAAAAGTGTATATAAAGCTAAGGCTAAAGTTTTAACAAAAATGAAAGCAGGAGATATTGTATATAGTGTTAATTATGACTCACCAGATTTTATGAACGTTATTACGGACAATATATTTGAATCTATTAGTACAGTATGCATTTTATTATTATCATTTGGTTTGCTATTTAAAATTAATTTTAAATTAGCAATATTTATGTTAATCACAATACCTTTAATAGTCATAATAGGTAGAATAATTGGTAATATTGCAGAAAAAAGATCTGTTCTTTTGCGTGATAGCGTTGGAAATTTTAATAGTTGGGTTTTTGAGATGATAAAGGGTATTAGGGAAATTAGAATATTTTCTGGTGAAGAGAATGTATTAAAATTTTTTAATATGTATTATAAAGAGCTAATTAAAAATAATAAAAAAATGTTACATATTAATATTTCTGTTGAACAAATAAGCAAATTTATAGAATTAATATTAGAAATTGGTTTGTATAACATAGGAACATATTTAATTATAAATGAAGAAATTTCTATTGGTATATTTGTTACTGCAATAACATTAACTTCATTGGTGACTCAAAATTTAGCTAGATTAAGTGAATTTTTTGTATTGTTAAGGTCAAGGCAAGCTAATTTGGAAAGGGTATATGACTATATACACTTAGAATCTGAAGGTAATACAAATTATAGAAATAATTCAAATATAAAAGGAAATATTTCGTTTGAAAACGTATCATTTTCTTATGAAGGAGATAAACAAGTTTTAAAAAATATTAATTTAACGATTCTTCAAGGAGAAAAGATAGCTATTGTAGGAAAAAGTGGGGTAGGTAAATCAACCATAGCTAGTTTGATTCTACGATTAAATGATATTGATAATGGTACTATTTATATAGATAATCAAAATAGTTTAAAGTATTCCTATAAAGAAATTAGACAAAATATCGGAATTGTACAACAAGATGTGCTTATTTTTGATGGTACAATTAGATATAATTTGTCTTTGGGAAAAAGAGAAGCCACTGAGGATGAGATGCTAGATGCTTGTGAGAAAGCATCCATTTTACAATTTATTATTAGTCTTCCAAATGGATTGGATACAGTTATAGGAAAAACGGGTATGAGCTTATCTGGAGGTCAAAAGCAAAAAATATCAATTGCACGAATTTTTTTAAAAAATCCTAAAGTTATAATATTTGATGAGGCAACATCGGCTTTAGATTATGAATCAGAAGAATCTATTAATCAAGCTTGGCTAAAGTTAAGTGAAAATAAAACGTCTATAGTTATAGCACATAGATTAACATCTATTGTAAATGCAGATAAAGTAGCATTAATAAAAGATGGAGAGCTTATAGCTTTTGCACATCACAAAGAGCTATTGGCATCAAACAATCATTACAAAGAGTTATTTTATTCACAATATATTGGAGGGGAAGTAAATTGAGAAGAAAATCTATTATTCATGAAAAAATATATATACTTTTAGGAATAAAAAATACTTTTAATAATTATCAATGGATTTTCTGTGGGTTACTTTTATTAGAATTATTGATTTTAGTTGTGCAACTTATCAACCCTTATTTTTATAAAATGCTGGTAGATGATGTATTAATGGACAAAAATCTGGATTTATTATATGTAGTATGTTTTGGGAAAATAGTATTTTTTTTCCTACATTCATTTTTAACTATTAATAGTAAAAACCTAAAATTTAATATTGTTAATAAAATAATATATGAATTAAAATCTAAATTGTTTATTAATTATTTAAATATGCCTACGAAGGAACAAGATAAAACAAAGTCTGGAGACCTAGAAGAAATTATAAATAGAGATATAATTAATTTTGATAAATTTTTTAATCAGCAGTTTATAGAATATATAGTTTCTTGTGTTTTTGTTACAGCTTGTGCTTTGGTATTATTTTTTATTAATTGGAAACTTGCGGTTGTATCCTGTATTGTGGTACCAGTTCCATATATAATAAGCAATATAATAGGTAAAATAAATTACAAACGTCAGTTGGAACGTAGAAAATTATATGGTGAGTATGAAAATTTTATTTATGATAGTTTACAGTCATGGAAGGAAATTAAGACTTTGTGTTTAGAAAAAGAACAATTGAGGAAATTTGTTAATTACAGACACAAATTATCAAAGTATGATATTATAAGCGGATATTGGGAGTTTATACGAGAATCTGTTAGCTTTTTAAATGAAATTCTAGCAACTAAGATATTTATATACTTTATTGGTGGTTTATTTGTAATGAAAGGAGAAATTACCATTGGAAGCTTATTAGTTTTTGCTAGTTATTATAATGACTTTTATATTCGCATTAATATAATGAATAAAAGTAATTATGAATTTTATAATGATTTGCCTTCTTTAAAAAGAGTTATTGAAGTATTGAGTAGAGAAAAGAGGAATACTAAATTAGTTATTGAAAAACAACTTCAGTGTGATATTTTATTTGAAAAAGTATTTTTTAAATATGATAAAGATACTGAATTTGGATTAAAAAATATTAGCTTTAATATTAAAAAAGGTGAAATATTTGCTATTGTTGGAAAGAGTGGTAGTGGAAAAACAACTATTGTTAAACTATTACTAAACATGTACGAAAAAGAATCTGGAAAAATATATTTTGGTGATTATAGTATTGATGAGATAGACTCAAGTAGTATGCACAAAAATATTGGAATTATAATGCAAGATAGTTTACTTTTTAATATGACAATAAAAGAAAATTTATTACTTGTAAAAGGTGATGTTACTGATGAGGAAATAATTTTGGCATGTAAAAAAGCCAATATACATGATTATATTGATTCATTGCCAAATAAATATAATACTGTTATTGGGGAAAAGGGAGTTAGATTATCAGGAGGACAAAAACAAAGATTAACAATTGCAAGATTATTTTTAAAAACTCCAAATACTATTATTTTTGATGAAGCAACATCTTTACTAGATTCTGAATCAGAGTTAATGATTCATCAATCATTGGAAAAAATATCAAAAAACAGAACTGTAATTATTATAGCTCATAGGCTTTCATCCGTATTATTGGCGGATAGGATTTTAGTTGTTGATAAAGGCTGCATAGTTGGGAATGGAAACCATAAAGAATTGTTGAAGAATAATAAAATTTATAAAGAACTGTTTCAAAAGCAAGTGGAAGAATATGTAGTATAATAGGGAGGTACTAAAAGGGCAAAGCGTCACTCCTCAGAAACTAAAAAGAGAAATCCCCCTGTCAAACCCTAATAAGATAAAACAGGAGGGATCCCTTAAAATAATATCTAAATAATCTCTTCCTCACAAATATAAACAACAATCTTATTAACAGCATTATCCCTAGAGAAAACTTTCTGACTTAACTCACTACTAAGTGTTAAACCATCAAAAGCAGAAACATTATTATCCATTTCAAATTCAATTCTACTCTCTTTAGATAATTTATAAATTACCGGTATTTGACACAATGTAAATGCAAGGCTTCCCTCTTCTAAATTAAGCTCTAAATTATTTCCATTTAAATCAAAATAGTTAAATAAAGTTCCCTCAGTAAAGAATTCAGTTTTTCTAAGTAAAGCCGGATTAAAACTTATTGAACCATTAGTAACCATAACCCCAAGCTCTAACCTTCTCGTTAAAATTTCTTCTTTAACCTGACCTGTCATACCTGGTTGCTGTGCACCTTGAAGGTATGGTGTGTGTGAATATGGATCAAGCGGAAAAGCTCCCCAAGTTTTAGGATCCTTATTAAATCCAAGACCTTTTCTCAATCGGTAATATGTATCTTTTAAAGCTGATAGTTCATCCTTACTGCTAGTTTTTAATGAGTCGAAGAAAGTTTCTTCAAGGCTAAGTAAAAACTTAGCATTTTGATGCCAGTAGATACAGCCGATTCCCTCGTATTTATACATTCTTCCAGAACGGCCGGTAAATTCCTTGTGCTTAAAGATCTCATCGTAAATATCGCATAAGGAATCAAATTCCTCTGTTACTAATTGAGAATATTTAGGGTTTTGCTTAATATTCTCAAGAGATTTTAAGAAGCTGTGAATATCTACTATACTTTCATTAAGCCTTATATTGCCGTGCATATCTTTACTTATAAAAGTAATATCCCCATCTTCAATTAAAAGTTTAATCAGGTTAGAAATATCAGCATATTTTGAAGGAAGAATATTTTTATCCATAAAAGTTTTTAATGACTTAACTGGGTACAGATAGAAAGAACTTTGTTCTTTACTATACATTGGACTGTCTTCCATTGTCTTTATAAGTGAAAGGGCTTCTGATGCTGATAATTTGCCACTTCCAAGAACAGCGGTTTGACCTTCAAGCATAGGCATAAGATGAGAAATTTCTAAGGTATCATCTGTTAACTTAAGTATATTATAAGCATGATAAAAACCATTTTCATCCTTGTTTAAATCTATAGTAAAATCAATATATGCCAGTGAAAGCTCAAAAAACTTATTAAACTCATTATATGTTATATTTTCCTTAGTGCTAAAACCGCTACTATATATAACTTCTCTATAACTGCTAAATGCATTAGAAAGATTATTAAGTATTTCTCTTATTAAATTATTAGTCATTCCATCTTTATTTAGGTTAGAAATATTTTCATTAAAAATTCTAAAAACTTCACCAAAAAATACTTTAACTTCATGTGAAATTAAAACATCTTTATCTTTAAAGCTTTCTAATAGGTTTTTTAAGAAAACTAAATGCCTGCGTAACTGATATACGGTAACCATTGATAATCCATTGCCTACAAGTGCGTTATTAGCATCATTCCATTCAGGTCTTTCAGTATTCATCCAAATACCACCACCAATTATAAGATTAGATAGTTTTGAAAGAACAGGAACAATTAATTTTTCCATGAATGAAACATAGTATAAATTACTGTTATTAAAAATTAATTTGCCGTCAGTACCAAAGGTTTTAACAAAGTCCATAATTTCGTAGTGCTTTTTGGAATCAAATACAACAGTGCTTTTGCTGTTTATAATAATATCAGCGTATGGCTTAATTTTATAAGGAACATTAGCATAACAGAATATGTCTTTTTCAAATAAATGTTCTAAAGCTTTTGGGTTATGACTGTTTAAAGCTTCAAGTAGCCTTAATAAATATATTATTTGATGGTCACCCCAATATCCAAGACCACTAAAAGGATCATGTGGATCTGGAATTTCCCAATCGATTCCTTCTTTGCTAATTCTATATGGATTAAATCCATCAGCAGTTGAGGCATTCAAAAATTTAGCAATAATATTGTCAAGGTATTCAGGAAAGCTAAGACACATTGATTCCCAATTTTGGAAAATATCTCTCCAGTTACCTTCATAATGGTATAATCGTTTGCCTGAATCATTCTTTAAATTAATAAAGAATTTATTCCAAGGTCTTGAAGGATCTCCGTGGCGTCTTGAGAAGCAAATAGGTAAAAATTCTAAACATAAATGAATTAAATCGGCATTATTGGTTTCATGTGCTGATTTCTTTAGATATAAAACATTTGGGTTTTCTTTTATTTTATCAAAAAAATCTTTGTTACTATGGTATAATGACTTGTTTCTTATGTTGATAAATGATATTAACTCATCAAAGTCAAAATCATATCCATCATCAAATACTCCTCCACGCATGTTATTGTATAAAACATTTACAAAATGATGTTTTGATGATATTTCATCGTTGGTTCTTTGTAGTCCGTCACTAAATGCGGTAATTGTTCTTAATTGTTTAGTACTTTCTAAAATATCTGATTGTATATCTAAAAGCAGTGCTTTTTTGTCGGTGTTTTTAATTAGATTTTGTAAAGAAGCTATTTGACAGTGGTTTAAGGCAACTTCCAAAATAATCATCCAAGAGGATGTTGAATTTTCTTGAAGACTAAGTTCTTGATATGTAAAATAAGCACCTTTTTTTCCAAGAGACCTAATTTCTTTTTTAACTTCTAAGCCCTCACAAAAACTTTCGATTTGAGAAGGAGAAAGCATAATAGTTGGTTCATTGTCACAAATGCTCCATGCAATATTTGCATTTAATATTTCAACAGGTTCAGGAACATCATTTATTTTAGAAGTTAAGGAATATATTGCAATATTAGTAGCCTCACAAAGCTCTGAAGCTTTGTATGCATCTGTCAGACAGCTTTTGCCTTCGGATAATGCGGAGGGTATTCCATAAGGCATTATGTTTTGAACACCATCAATTATATGTATATTTCGCTCTAAATTAGAATTGTTGGTAATAAAGGAGGTTCTTATTAACCCAAACTTTTCACTGCATTCCCATTTGTAGCAAAATGATATATTTAAGGTATCATTAATTTCTTCATATATTATGGCACTTCCCCAGATGTTTTTATACAAGTTTCTCCTAATTGAATATGGTTTAACAACACTCTTATCAAATGGTTCCCAAAAATATGTACTATCATTATCTAAGAGTTTTACTATTGTTTTAGGGCCGGTAGAAGTATTTAAATGAATCTTATCATCAGTTTCATAAGGGAAAATTGCACCATCAACATTTTTTCTTCCTGCTGTTAGTGAACCATTTGATGATAAAAACATCCAAATATCACAATTACTTGCAAGTCCAATAAAAAAGGCTGGCATTTTTTGAACATTTGAAATTTTGTAGTATTCTTCGTTTTGAAAGTTTACTAAGTCTCCAGTTACTTCATATGAATTTTGATTTGTACTCATATTTTTTTATCCTCCTTAAATTATATGCCAGTGTGTAACATTTTATAAAATATGTGCATTCAAAAATGAAGGTGTTATTGCACTGACTGATTAAATACATTGTAGCATACTATAGGTAAAATGTCTTAGTCCATTCAAAAGTTGAAAAGAATGTAAACCAAAACTAAAATATGGACACCTAAAAATTAGGAACCTAAGTAAGATAGTTAATAAATTAAGGCTTCAATAATGTAAATCAGTTACTTTTAATAAAAATATAGTCTTTATTATAAAACGTTTACAAAGTAAAAAAATTACAAAATCGTAAAAATAAGAACTAAAATTTTTATATTTTTGATTGTCACTAAAAAATGGACACCTTTTTTAGATTTTGAAGCAGTTAAAAAAGACACCTTAAATTTTGAGCAAGTAAAAATATGGACACCAAAAAGTAAATAAATGACATTTAAATTTGTGGAAAATTATATTATGCTAATATTTGTAAAAAAGAGTTTTGTATAACATGCATAATAGAAAGGGAAGGCAAAATGAGAAAGAAAGAAAAGAAGAACAAAGGGTATATTAAAAGAAGTGCTAGAAAACATTTAGCAGGTGCTTTAGGAGCTTGTATGTTAGTAACTTCACTAGCTCCAATGGCTCCAATTAATACAGTTAAGGCAGCAGATGCTCCATATGTAGTATCTACTAACAGGGCAGTATATGCAAGTACATCAGAAAATAGCTATGTAGCAGCAGAAAATGCAGTTGATGGTAATACTTCTACCAGATGGGGAAGTGAATGGACAGGAAATACACAGTGGATATATGTAGACTTAGGAAAGGTTACTACTATTACAGGAGCAAAAATTAATTGGGAAGGTGCTTACGCTACAAAATATCGTATTCAATTCTCAAATGATGAAATTAACTGGACAGACAAATATAGTGATGTAAATGGAAATGGCGGAATTGATACAATTGCTCTTACAGGAGAAGCAAGATTTGTAAGATTATTATGTGAAGAAAAAGTATTTGCACAATATGGTTATTCTCTATTTGAATTTGAAGTATTAGGATTAAATGGATTAACAAAACCAACGCCAGTTTATGGTGAAAATATAGCAAAAGGTAAGAACGTAACATCTTCTTCAGAATCTAATATATGGTGGCTCCTTGCATATTATCCAGAAGGAGCAGCAAGAGCAACTAATGCAGTTGATGGTAATAAGGATACACTTTGGCGTTCATCAGAAGAAGCAAAGGATCAATGGATTACTGTAGATCTTGGTTCAAAACAGGAAATTGGTCGTGTTATTCTTGACTGGAATAATGATGGTGCAGGAAGAGCATATGATATTCAGGTATCAGATAATAATGTAAACTTTACCACAGTTTGCCGTATAACTAATGGAACAGGCGGAAAAAAAGATATTCCTTTATATGCTAACGCAAGATATGTAAGAATGATGGGATATGGTAAGAGTGCTACAAGTAATGGTTTCTGGGTAAATGAATTTGAAGTATATAAATATGTACAAGGTGAAGCAAAAACAACTTATAGTATACCAGCTCTGCCACAAGCTTCAACTGTACAAGTTGGTTCAGGAAGTTATTTAACAAATGATTTACATATGCCACAGCCAAAGTTACCACAATATAGAGACCAAAGCATTCAAACTCCAATAGAGTCTAACGACTGGTGGCAGTCAATGTTAATTACTGAACTTGGCAATGCTTTATCAACACTTCCATTAAAGGTAAAATACGAGAAAAAAGGTCTTGGAATTTTAACAGCAGGAGCAGGATGGTTAAATGATCGTTCTGTAGTAGCTGAAAATACACCTGATTTCTTTGTTATGCCAGGTAATTTAGATGCAGGAACACTTTATAATGAAGTGTCAGCATATAGTGATTACTCAGTAACAGCAAGACTTCGTGACGCTAATACAATTGGTATGGAATCAGTAATTACAAAAGGTTCACCATATGTATATAATGAATTTAAAAATACAAGAGAAGCTCAGATTTATTCCACATCAATATCAAAGCTAGTTAATGGTAGTAATCAAACAATTCTTCAAAATAATGGAGATGTATTTACTGGTGACCATATTGGTATTGAAGTAACTGACAGAGAAAACAAAGATGGTACTTTAACATCAAAGAGCTATTATGCCCTAACAGTTCCAGCAGGAACAACTTTTAAAAGAGTTGGAAGTAAAATTAATATTGTATTCCCTGCTGATAATGGATACATGTCAGTTGCATCTATGCAAAACATGACTCAATTAGATTATTTCTATCAACATGGATATGCATTTATTAAAGATACTTCAGTTACTTATACATTCAACGAACAAACTTCAGAATTAGTAACTAACTTTAATGTAACAACTGAACTTAAAAGAGCTGGATTTACTAATCAAACAGTACAATCCTTACTTCCACACCAATGGAAACAATCAACTACGTCACTTACTAATATTACTTACCCTTCAGTAAGAGGAACTTTAAAATTACATGAAGGCAATACATTCTCAACAAAGGATACCTTCTATGGTATTGTACCACAATTTACATTACCGACAAACTCAGAGTACAACAATACTGCAATGAAGAGTTACTTAGAAATATTAAAGAAATCAACCGATGAAAATATAAAATCAGCAGATGCTTACTGGCAGGGTAAATCATTACATCCACTTGCAATGGGCGTATTGACAGCAGACCAAATGGGTGAAGCAGAGTACATGTCATTATTCTTACAAAGACTTAGAACAATTTTTGATGACTGGTTTACTTATTCAGGTGCAGATGATGAATACTTCTTATACTATGATAAGGAATGGGGTACAATGTACTACAGAGTAAGTGAATTTGGTGCAAATGTTGGTATTACTGACCACCACTTCACATACGGATATTTAGTATTTGCAGCAAGCGTTTTAGCAACTTATGATGAAGATTTCTATAACAAATATAAAGATATGGTAGAACACATGGTTCGTGATTATGCTAATCCAAAAGACAATGACCCAATGTATCCAAGATTTAGAAGCTTTGATTTATATGAAGGTCACTCATGGGCTGGCGGATATGCGGATAACGATTCAGGAAATAATCAAGAAGCTGCCGGAGAATCACTATTTGGCTGGGTTGGCGAATACTTATGGGGTGTTCGTACAGGTAATACAGATTATAGAAATGCAGGTATTTTTGGATTTACAACTGAATTAAAAGCAGTAGAACAATATTGGTTTAACTATGATAATGATAACTGGATACCAGAATACACACATACATCAGTAGGTCAGGTATATGGAAGTACAAACTTCTTTGGAACGTTCTTCCATGGTGATCCTTTATATGTATACGGTATTCACTGGCTACCAACATCAGAATATTTAACAAGCTATGGATTTAACAAAACAGATGTAGCTGAATTATATCAAGGTTTAGTAGATGATGTTAATGCTGAAAAAGCAAAGAGACCAAATGACATTGTTTCAAGTCCTGACGAAGGATGGCAGCATATAACATGGCCAATTCAGGCATTAAGCAATGCAAATGCAGTTCTTGCTAAATGGGATGCAACAAAACCACAACAAAACGAAGTATTTAATACTTATTGGTTTGTTAATAACTTAAAAGAATTAGGCGGACGTACTGAGGAAGTATGGGCAACAGGCGGAGCAAGTGCAACTGTTTATAAAAACGGAGGAACATATAAAGCATTAGTATGGAATCCAACAACTGCACCAATTAAAGTAACTTTCCGTAATGCATCAGGTGTTGTAGGTAGCGTTACAGTAAACCCAAGAGCATTAGTTAAGGTAAACCCAACTATTCATACAACAGGTGCAATAGGAACATCAACTCCAGTAGTTCCAGTTAATTCAGGAACAAATCCAGGAGGTAATGGAGGAACTACCGATCCAGGAAACACAGGTACAGCTTACCCAATTAAAGATGTAAATGTTGCAGCAGGAAAATCTGTAACAGCATCAAGTTATGAAAATGTTGGAACATTACCACAAACTATAACAGATGGTGATGGAGGAACAAGATGGTCATCAGAACATACTGATAATCAATGGATATCTATTGATTTAGGAGCTAATTACAATGTTTCAGGTGTTAAATTTAACTGGGAAGCAGCATATGCATCAAGTTATGAAGTATATGTATCTAAAGATGGAGCAAATTGGACAAAAGTATTTACTAATAATAATTCAAAAGGCGGAGTTGAGACAGTAACATTTAGCCCTGAATCAGCACGTTTTGTAAAAATGCAAGGTTTAACCAGAGCACTTCCTTACGGATACTCTTTATGGGAAATGGAAGTATTTGAATCTAAAGATTCTCAAGCTGTAACTAATGATTCTGTTTTATTATCAAGAGGTAAAACTACAACAGCATCAGGTTCTGAGTTTGATACAATGGGTCCAGAAAGAGCAGTTGATGGAGATTTAGGAACAAGATGGTCTTCTTTATATAATGATAATTCATGGATAACAGTAGATCTTGGAAAATCAACAGCAATTAATAAAGTTACCTTAAAATGGGAAGAAGCTTATGGAAAAGCATATAAGATTCAAGTATCAGAAAATGGAACTAATTATACAACAGTTTACGAAACATCAAACTCCGATGGAGGAACTGACGATATATCATTTAATACTGTAAATGCTCGTTATGTTAAAATGCAAGGTGTACAAAGAGCGTTACCATATGGATATTCATTATATGAGTTTGAAGTATATGGGGCAGAATAATTAAATAAGTTAAATTAAAATTACCCCATACATTTGGTTTGGAAAATGTATGGGGTTTTCACTACATTATTTGTTATAACAGTTTACATAATCAAATAATTGATATTCTAATTCTTCGAAGCTTTCAAATATTTTATTATTTACAAACTCCGTCTTTATTATTTTTCGAGCATTTGAACGGCTATAAGAAAATACCTGTCAAGGAGTGGGAAACTGAGCTTGGCAGCTTTTACATGATAAGAAAGTGTTTCGGCAGGAGTATGACCGCATGAAAGATGAGATTAAATATGTTGAGATTATTCGTCGCGAGGTGGAGAGGTTTGCACGGACGCTAGAACCAAAGAGGATTGATATAAAAAGAAGCAAGGAACTCTGACAATGAGCTACTTATTTGTTTCCCAATAATTGGACTTGACGAGTCGGTCTATATATGTTAGACTGTAGATAGTCTAACATATATAGATTAGGGGTGATATGGTGTCAAAGAACATAAATCTTACATTAGCTGAAGAAAAGTTATCTGAAATCATATGGCAAAATGCGCCAATGACCTCACCGGAGCTTGTTCTCCTCGCAGATAGTAAACTTGGTTGGAAAAAATCCACCACCTACACAGTGCTGAAAAAGCTCTGTGACAAAGGCGTTTTCAAGAACGACAATGCAAACTTGTTTGTAATCCTCACGCGTGATGAGCTTACCTCACGGCAAAGTCAGTCTTTTGTTGAAGAGGTTTTTGGAGGTTCATTACCTAAATTTATAGCATCTTTCATTAGTGGTAAAAGCCTCACAACAGAGCAAGCGACAGAGCTTCACAAGTTGATTGATGAACACGAGAGGAGCGGTCACAATGGATAAAATATTTCTTACAATCCTAAATATGAGCATCACTAGTGCATTCGTAATAACAGTAGTATGCTTGGCAAGGCTTTTCCTTAAAAAAGCACCGAAAATTATCTCATATTGCCTGTGGGCTGTAGTTTTATTAAATCTAGTTTTACCATTCAAGATTGAGAGTGCTTTAAGTTTGATTCCGTTTAGCTCCAAACCAGTTTCAGAAGCTGTTCTTGTTGATGATGCAGATGTTACCCTTTTCAAGGTTGCCTATGATTCTTTACGCTCTCCGTGGGATGACACACTCATTAAACTCAACCCAGACAAGGTTGACATTGATTCAGACAGCAATCCATAACATAGGGATGAAGTACATGAGGGGATGCAGACAGAAGTGGAAATGAAAATTGCTGATTACTTGAAGTCAGCCAACTAAAAGCGAGGCCACTGAAAAAGTCCTTGATTTAGTCTTTCAAATTTTTCAGATGAATACAGTTGTATAATTATTTAATTGTTTGCCTTACCCTCACTCG
>JAVBPB010000158.1:0-17109 GCA_031549965.1 Mobilisporobacter sp.
TATTGTTCAATATGAGATATCCAAGAATTTTGATTGATAGTTGTATCAAAAGCCATATTAGTTATCCTCCTTTTGTTTTATGTACTTATTGTATCAAGGATTTTCTAATATTATAAGATACTTGTAATTACAGGCTTACGAAGAAACAGCTCCTGTCGTTTTGCAGATTTTTGAGTGGAAATCTGACGGTGTAGGTAGCGCTCAAATATGCAGACGGTTGAATGAAGCCAATATCCCATCGCCGTGTAAATATAGGTGGATGAAAGGTATATTAAAAGATGCACGTTATGAAACGAGCCAGTGGCACCCTACAAGCCTAAGAGTAATCTTAGATAATCCAGTCTACTTGGGACATACGGTACAAGGCAAGCAAGTTGGAGCTTTATATGAGGGTAAAGGTAGAAAACGTGCAGCAAAAGACGATTGGATTATTGTAGAAAATACGCATCCTGCCATTGTTGATAAAGAGATTTTTGAAAAGGCCACCCAAGTAGTGAATGATAGAAAGGCTGCTTACTACAGCGTTAAGGGCAAATATAACCATATGGAGAAGCCGGAAAATATATTGAAAGGACTGGTCTTTTGCTTTGACTGCAAACACCCGTTATACCTGTACAAGTCAGTAACTCGAAAGGGCAAGCAGGTTGATTACTTTTTTCAGTGCCGAACATACACAACATACCTTGATGCCGCTTGCACTAAGAAGTATCTGAATGAAAAGGAATTGATTAGGGTTGTATATGTCAGCATAAAAACGCAAATCGCAAATATGATTGAGAAACGCCAGTTAATCGAAAGGCTAAACCGAAGCACCAATTTCAAAAATCGGATCAGCAAATTTGATGTTGAAATAAACGAAATCAATACAAATCTAAAACGACTATCTGGGCTTAGGCAAGCCATTTACGAGGATTATAGGGATAAACTTTTGACCGAGCAAGAATATAGGTTTGCTTTGCTGAAATACGATTCTGATATAGAAACTGGAAAGCAAAGGCTGCAACAGGTTACAGAATTGAAAAGCGCTTTTACGCAAAATTTCACATCTTCAAACAAATGGGTAGCTGCATTTGAACGGTTTGAATCTGCACAAGAGCTGACCTATGAAATGGCACACGCCTTGATTGAGCGTATTGAAGTGAAAAGCGATAACGAAGTGTGTATACAGTTCCGTTTTATGGACGAGTACAAGATGATTTGTGAGTTTGTTTCTAATAGAGGAAAGGTGGTGGGCTTATGAGTTACACAATAGCCAAGTATATACGCCTTTCGTCAGAAGATGTTGACAAAATAGAAAATGGCAAACTTGAAAGTTTCAGTGTGACAAACCAAAGGGATTTACTTAATAATTTCATAGGCAACACCGCTGAATTTCAAGGCTGTAACGTGCTTGAGTTCTGTGATGATGGTCGAAGCGGCACCAATTTTGACCGTCCTGCTGTTAGAGCTTTGCTAGAACAAGCGGAAAAAGGCAACATACATTGTATCATCGTCAAGGATTTATCTCGCTTTGGGAGAAACTATATTGAGGTTGGTGACTACTTAGAGCAGATTTTTCCTAAGTGGGGCGTAAGATTTATTGCAGTCAATGATATGTTTGACAGCAACCAGTATTTTGGCATGACAGGCGGTATTGATATTGCCTTTAGAAACTTGGTGTATGACATTTACTGCAAAGACCTGTCCGAAAAGGTGCGCTCTGCAAAAAAAGTGCAAGCAAAGAAAGGTGATTTTTTCAGCCCATATGCTTTTTTCGGCTATTTGAAGTCACCAGATGATAAACATAAGCTGATTATAAATGAAGAAACTGCTGATATTGTTCGTACGATTTTTAACTTAGCAGAACAAGGGCAATCTACATCAGAGATAGCAAAACTTCTTAATGCCCAAAATGTACCGACAGCCCAAATGTTCCAAAAGAAAAATAACGTAAAGAGAAACTGGAATATGATTGGTGAAAGTAATTTTTGGACGGCTACAGTAGTCAATAAAATTCTGAGAGATGAGCGCTATGCAGGAAAGTACATTGGGTGCAAGACAAAAAAATGCGAGATTGGAAAGGCGAATGCAAGACTACGGCCGAAATCTGAATGGATAGTTATTGAAGATGTTTTACCTAGTATTATTTCAAAGGAGCAATTTGATGTTGTGAATATGAGCTTTCGTGAAAAGAGGAAGAATGCTACCTCATATGCAAAGGGAGAAAACAAACTGTTCTACCGAAAAATCAAATGCGGAACGTGTAAAATGGCTATGGATGAATCACGAAACAAAAACCTCGGGACATTGTACCTTTGCAGAAATAAAAGCGTCAATGAAAGTCTAGCATGTACATCAGATCGTATTAGCGAAAGTGACATTACCAAAACAGTTCTAGCCACAATCAGACAACAAGCGGGGTTTGCTAAAGAAATACATACGCAAAAGGTCGCTGCTTCAAAAAAGACACTTTCCGAGGAAGAAAGGTTAAAAACCCAAATCAGCAAACTCAATACAGATATTGAGAAGATTGAAATTGCAAAACTATCTGTATATGAGAAGTACCGTGAGGGTCGTGTTAGCAAAGAGGCATATGTTAAAGCAAGCAGTGAAATGACAGCAAGCATTTCGGAAAACCAAACTAAGATTGGAGATATTGAAAAGCAGATCACTAACCTTAAAATAGAGCAAGGAAGTGAAAATCTATTCGTTGAGCGCTTCAAAGATCATGCCCGAATCCAAAAGCTGACACAACCCTTGGTTGATGAGCTGGTAAAAATGGTGTATATTTATGATAGCAAGCATATCGAAGTCGTGTTGAATTACGCTGACGAATACGCAGAGCTGTTGGTATAACTCAAGTTAGAGGCGGTTGTTAAAAAAAGAAAAAAATCTTTCGATTTTTTTTAGTTTTATCTTGACACAGCCCGACGATGGATTTAGTGGAACAAATTTTGAAAGACCGCAGATTCAGAAGTTATTAAATGAAGTAAGGCTTGGAAAAATTGAGTGTATAGTTGTTAAAGACTTTTCAAGGTTTGGAAGAAATTACATAGAGGTTGGAGATTATTTAGAGCAAGTATTTCCCTTTTTGGGAATTCGATTTATTTCTGTAAATGATAATTATGATAGTAATAGAAATAATGGAACAACCAGTAGCATGGATGTAGCATTTAAAAATATTATGAATGATTTTTATTCAAAAGATTTATCTAAAAAGATAAAAAGTTCTAAAGTGTTAAAGATGAAAAAAGGAGAGTTTTTGGCTTCAACTGCTCCATATGGATATGCTAAAGTAAAAAATCATCTTGTTATTGATGCAGAATCAAGTAACGTGGTTAAAAGGATTTTTGAGATGTATTTAGATGATGTGAAATTAATACAAATAGCTAGAATTTTGAATGATGAGGGGATATTAACACCTTATTTGTATAAAAAGAAAAGATTTGATAGGGCAAATGGGAATATAGTGGGTGAGAAAAACTATTGGACAAGCGATACATTGAGAAGAATTCTTATTGATGAACATTATATAGGGAAAATGATAAATAACAAGCATAACTGTTTAATTGTTGGGAATAAGAAAGTTGTTGCAGTACCAAAATCAGAGTGGATTGTTGTGGATAATCAACAAGAGCCTATTATAGCGGAAGAAGATTTTAAAAGAGTTCAAAATAAGATGAGAAAAATCAAATCAAAAGAGGGTGGTGAAAAAGACGTCAAGTTGCTTTCTGGAAAAGTACGATGTGGATACTGCAAACGTTTGTTGTTGAGGACGGGGAAAAAAGAATATAAGTATTCGTGTAAAACAAGTTTGCTTGTATCTGATGTTGAATGTATGAGAGGGGGTATAAGGGAGAAGGATGTTGAGGATGTAGTGTTAAGTTCTATACAAAATTATGTGAATGTTACTTTGGATAAAGAAGAGAAACTAATTAAATTGAAGAAAAACAATAACTATTCATATAATAATAGTATTAAAAAATTGAAAGGTTTACAAATACAGATTGAAAGAATTAAAAGTTTAAAAGCGGAAAACTATGAGTTATATAGAGATGAAAAGATTAGTAGGGAAGAATATTTTGTTAAAAGGGATTGCGTGGATAGAAAGGTTGAAGATATTCAAAATAGGATTAATAATATTGAATTAGAAATGAAGAAAGTAGTCAAAGAGGAGGATTTTGTAGAAAATAATATTGAGATTGTAAAGAAATATGGGGGATTAAATAAACTTACAAGGCAAATGATAGAAGAATTTATTAATGTTATTTATGTATATAATCAAAAGCAAATTGAAATAGTTTGGGAGCATAAGGATTTTTGTGATGTTTTGAAAATGTAAGCATTTAAAATTTACTTAAATAGTAATAATAAAATCATAATATTGATAAAAAGGTTAAATAAATTGTGTTATAAATATTTATAAAATTATATAATATTTAGAATCAAATATTTACAATTTTTATTAAAAGTGGTATAATGTTAAAATATAGAAAATACTATTATATTGTGTCGTATTTATTTTATCTTGTTTTGCATAGTAATTAATTTTGATGTTATATTTGAGGAAAATGATAGAAACTTTGCCCAGATAATATATAACTGTTTGATTATAATTTGTGTTACGGTGAAGAGGTAAAGGATGAGTTTATTTGTATATTCAGTAGTTGAAAATAGAAATTTTAAATTTTTATTGCAAAATCAAACTGACGAATATGTTGACATTGAGATTTTACATAAAGTTATTAATAAGGAATCTCATGAGAGTATTAAAGTGACATGAGAAATATTAGTTTCCGAACAATTAATTTGTAAATTTGCACCTATTATTATAGGCAAACTTAAATTATGAATACGGAGCATTTTTATAAATATTATAAAAATGGAGATTGTGTATTACATTGTAGCTTAGAACTGAAAATAGCTTTTCCGATTCAAATACATTAAAATTTTCAAAGAATGCAATTCAAAAATATATACGGAAATAGTGTTTAAATAATTTACTTTTATAATAATACACTAACCATATAATTTTATGGATTAGATAATGGCTATATTGTGAAGTGTTGACTAGCAGAAACTAGAGGTTCAACCTTAAAGTAATTGGAGGGGTAAAATGGAGTATGTATTATTGAACAATACTATTAGTTTAATTGAAAATACATTTAGTTCCGCTGAAGAACAAGTGAAATCTGAGATAAAATTATATTTTTCAGATGCAACGGAAGAACAAATAACCAATATTTTTCAAAGTAAATTAGGAGCTTTACTGCAACAGATAAGCCGAGAAAGAAAAGTAGCTTTAGCTTTTCAAAAAGATATAGAACAAGTTATTACAGATAAGCTTACTCAAGGTTTTCTATCATATAGTATCGAGTCATATATTAAATCAATTTCGCAGGGATTAGTAGCGGAGATATCATGGCATAAAAGGCATATTGAGGCTAAGACTGGAGGCGATTTTGGTATTGTAATCATTCAACCTCAAATAGATTTTTGGGGTGATGAAATGCAAATTCAGCGTTGTGGTGAACAGAGAGGTTTGCTTGTACAGGCGAAACTTAAAAAATTTAATGACAAAAGCTTTGGACAGTTAACTAAATCACAGAAGAAACAATTGATTGAAAGAGTGAAATATTTATCAATACTTAGATATAAATTTCTTGATAATGAAAACAAGATTTTAGATAGTTTCTTTTGGAGTGTATTTGATAATGATAGTATGGGAGACATAATGGAATGGTTAAAGAACGACAGCTTTCCGACAACCATACCTACAAAAGATATCATCAATCAGCTTGGAGTAGGTAAAATTGGTACTTCAGATAAAAATATTATAAGACAAATAATTGAACCACAGAAAACACCCACTATGATAATTAAAATTGATTGGAAAGAGGATGATTCTGGATATGGTATCTATAATCTAAATCAAGAAATTATAAATTTACTAAACGAGGATAAACAACAAATCTATATTTCATTGTTGAAGTATTAGTATGAGTTTCTAATACTGAGACGTAGTGAATTGTTATAAGGTGGGTTAAAAACAGTTGTTATCATTATACTTGTAATATTTAAATAAGAGTTGTATGGAAACTAGAGATAGCAGGTCATTAATTTATAATTTCTGCATTTGTAAAAAATAAAAACATGGTGTATTTTTACATGTATTAAAGGAGCAAAATAATATGAAAATTAAAGAATGGTTTTTAATAAATAAAAATGCTAGATTATATTAATTTGTTTTGGCTAAATAATGTAATCATAAAAAGATAATACAAGGATGAATGTTATTTCTGGCAATTATTTGATTGATAGTATAATACAAGATATTTATAATAAAATGGTCTCTCTTCTATCTGGAGACTCAAAAAAATGTTCTGTAGTAAGGTATTCAATAGATATTCTATTGCCTTATTTTTCTGATTTACATTATGAGGACATCTTAGAAATACGTTAAAACCAAAGACGAATTAATTGAGTTAAGAATCTATATAGATGAAAGAGCAAGTGAAATTGCAATTAACGATAATAATAATTTGTGTATATCAGAATCAGTACATAAAAAAGTCAAACTAGCAATCGAAGGTTTTAAAAGAAAAACAATTGGAATAAATATATCATTAACTCAAAAAGTTATAAATGAATTAAAAAACCAAAATCATATGCACCACTTATTGCTACTGCTGTTGTAAAGGTTCCTTCACATATTTCTTTGGCAGCGTCACTAGGAATTTTGCCTTTGATACTGCCTTACAATATATATAATTAAAAAATGAATTAAAAGATAAATTAAAGATAAATAGAAGATAAATAAAAGATAATCCTTTATATTTTACAATAAAATTAAATAAATTCTAGTAATACACTTTGAAAATGATGTTTTGGTGGAAATAGAAAAGCCCAATATTTAATTTTTATACTATAAAAATCATAATCAATGCCTAGAGAAGGTGACAATAAATTGAGTGTTGGTAATTCGGATATTATATAGTCAAACCTGTTATAAAGTCAGATTATGTTAGCTTGAACTGTCCGCAATTTTTAAGTGATTCTATGATGTATGCAATATATCAGGAGCGTGGTAGCTTTTTAAGATATGAAATTCTAGGTTGGGATAGCAGCAGTTATCATAGCTATCTCTGCAATGGGCTAGATAAAGATATTTCAGAAACACACCGTCTTAGGGTTATTGACTTTGGGATCATTGAAAACTCATATGCATAAGTAAAAGGATTTGTTAGTTATATAGATGAAAAAGGAGATTAATAGCTGTGGATAAGATTCTACGGTTATTGATCTATATCAGTTATAAAAAACTTATGTTCCGTCCTGACACCTTAATATAATGTGAAGTAGTAAATATTTTGTTGTATTATCTAATTTTAGAAAACTCTTGGTAGATAAACATAGTATTTGCATTAAACAACGACATCTTTTAATAAATCATTGATTTATTAAAAGATGCAGTAAACTAGGGGTTTGGGGAGTGAAGCTTCTTAAGAAATAAATGAAAAAATCAAAAAACAAAGTGAGTACATGAAGTCGATGTAACAAATAGTGTGGATACTTGGGGTGAGAATCCCAACCACGAGTTTCAGCAAGGAGGGATTAATTATGCGTCAATCAATTATATTACCAGATAAATTTGAGCATATATTTCTTTATGAGGCAAAAAAAACTGGTTTGGTAGAACAGTTACCATCGAATGCAGATGATTTATATAATAAAGAAGAATTAGCAGAAGCTAAACGTTTATTTGATTTGTATTTGGAGGGGGCAAAATGAAATTCGCAAAAAATTATTTCGTATTCTTCTTATATTTGATGAGATAATTTTATCAAAAGCCCCAATGGACTACGAATATAAACAGTTAAAAAGCGGAGGCAATTTTAAAATTATCCCCTTTGAAGAATTTTATTATGATAATCCTATATATAAGGAGGAACATAATCTTTATGCGGAACATCTAAAGCCAGCAATTACACCTGTAGCAGAAGAGAGGCTAAAATCATACTTCCGAATCATTCCTAAAGATATTAATTATTCTGATTTTATTTCTGCTTTATATGATAATATTATACAGAAAAAAGATTTACCACAAAAATACGCTCAAGTATCTCAAATTAATAGAGAACTATATAATTTGCGGAATGAACATAATTTGCGTAAAGCAGATTTAGAAAAGTGGCCAGATAGTCTTAGGATGGACAAGCGTTTTTATACTGAGGTTTCAATGTGGATTGTGACTATGTATGAAGAACTGTGTTGGCAGCTGCAAATTAGTTCTGAAAATGATGCAACTATTATGAACTGAGAGTATCAGTTGGCGAATATTGGATGTGATATACTTGATGGTGATGTTGAACCAATCATGGAGGCATATAAAATACTTAGAGTTGAGTATGGGAAAATTATAGGAACGCTTCCAGAAGTAAAAAGTATACAAGAGGCACTTCGGATTAAGGAAAAAAGACGTCATGATTTACATAATTTAAGGCAGGAATTATCACACCTTGAATACGAAATAAGAAACGCGGGGAATATAGTAGCTATTGAGAAAGCAGCAAAAGATATTTCAAAAGCGTCAAAAGCATTATCTATAGGGAATACAGTTAGTAAAGTTGCTAAATGGACGAATCATCTTCTCCTTCCTCTAGGAGTAGTTTCTATGTTTACTAAGTGTCCAGAATTAGCAATGGGTACAGGGGTATTAACTGCAACTGGGCGCGCGGCAACAATTATTGGTGAAAGGATATCAAAAGGAAATAATTGGTTTGAACTTTTGATATAAAACTATGAATGCTTTATGATAGGTGAACAGTTACTTTGTTTTAGATTGCATGGGTAAATTAAGCACACTATGATATTATACATATAATAATGATAAGTGTTTCTAAGTGTTAGTTGAGCCAATAATGGGAATTTTAGATGGCAAGTATGATATGAGAAAATGTTGAGGTAATATAATATTAAATTTCATGGAGGATGTATAAATGGGATCAAACTCTTTAATTATAAAAAGAGCCTATCTTTTTGAAGAACTAATAAAGGATATGTTTATTGCTTTAGCCATAGAAATCCTATCTGAAAATGTAGACATAAAAATTAATAATAAATATTTAGAAATGGATCTGTATGTATTATTTAAAGAAGTTAAATACATTGTTGAGGTGAAATATGGTTCCACTTCTAAATATGATAAGAGAAATTTTGATTTATCAGTGCAAAAATTGAAATTTACTTGTAATAATATGCATATAAAGAATAGCTGTATTTTTACATTTTATATAGTAAGCGATGAAATAAAATCAGATTTAAATAAGGAAAATATTCTTGTTTATGATATAAGGAATTTGCTATACATTTTCAATAAAATACCAGATTTACGAGATAGATTTTTCAGTATTCTTTCGTATGCTATTGATGACATTGAAGAACAAGAACCTGATGACGAATTGCTAGGAGTAGCAATATATAATTTGTTACAATTCAAAGTTTATTATAATGATGTGCCTCAGAGTACTAAAACTGATTATATTAACGAACTTGATTTAATCGTTCCTGGTAAGGCCGATTTTAGACGTTATGAAAAATACTGTAAAAAGATATTAATGTATTTATTTGACAATAGTCTTGATAGATGGAGAGAACAAGAGGATTCAGGCGAAGGCATGTTTGTTTTTGATATTATATGTAAAATAAAAGATAATGCCCCTGGGTTTTGGGAGTTAATTAAGAATAAATTTAATTCCAGATATGTTATTTTTGAGTTTAAAAATTATTCAGATGATATAACTCAAAAAGAAATATATACAACTGAAAAATACTTATTTAATACTGCTTTACGTAATGTTGCCATTATAATTACGAGAAAGGGTATTGACGATAATGCTAAGAAAGCAATTAAAGGTGCATTGAGAGAACAAGGGAAATTAATTATAGTATTAAATGATGAAGATATAAAAAATATGATCGGCAATGATAATATTACCGCAATAGATTATTTAGAAGATAAGTTAGATGAGTTTTTAATTGAGTTAGACAAATAATTATTTTTTATATTTGTCATGATAGTAATATGTTAAGAGTCTGTTTTAATTTCAACTGTCCATATAATGCATGATTGGATAAGTCTAATTTAAGTAATTTGTCAAGAAGTAGTCGTAGATAAGCCTCTGCGGCTATTTTTGTATATAAGTTAAAAAAATTTTACGTCCTATTTGACACCTGCTTAAGGAACTGATTGAAGTAGTTGAAAGAACTCAAAAATGATTACAAATTAACTAGAAACATAGAGAAAGAATAAGTAAAAAGGTTTATATCTATAGGAAGTATAAAGATTAGTTAGATTTCCAAATAAGTTTTGAATTACTATAGTGTAATGTATTAATAATTTAAGTGAAATTCCAAATTATGACATATCTGTTTGGAAGTATCATGGTAAAAGTTTATTAAAGTGTGTATGCTATTAATGTTTTTGTTTAAAATGGTATAAAATAAAAAATTAATAATTTACTTAATTTTTACATTATAATATGTTTTAATATATATAAAATGTAACTTTAGATTCTATTTATATTTAGACACATATATGGTTAAAGTTTTCGGAAAGTCATATAAGAGATAAGAATAGAAACTTAGATATTTTTTCGTATAATGTCATTGCAAATAATTAGGAATCTCATGAACTGTTAAGACTTACCAATATACTGAAAGAATTACTTTGTAAATACAAAGGGAGTAAAATTTATAACAAGTATGAATGGCTAAGGAATCAATTCAATGAAATGTGTATTTATTTGAACAATCAATTTTACACAAATAGATTTAGCACATTTGAGATAATTAATCCTAGTGAAAATTTATCCATATAATACTAGATTTATTTTTAATGATGAAACTATAATTAGATTTATTCATTTAGTTTTTTATATTATTACTTAATTATCAAGACATTGGTATAAATAAATAAAAGCCAAAAATATGATTAGCAATAAAATAAAAATTATCCTGAAATATTTCAAATTGATATGCAACTTTATATAATTTGAGTGCAAACTTCAGGGTGATTTTTCTTTTAGTCTTATCTTGACACATCCTTATTACCAGAGTGGAATGTAAATTAAAGCTGTCTTTTTAGTATAAGGGTCGCCATGTTCATTTGAATATTACCAGAGTGGAATGTAAATTATTTTTGCAAGGACAAATATCGCAAACTGATACTTCATTTGAATATTACTAGAGTGGAATGTAAATCTCATGACCGAATCGGCTGTTTTATCAACTTTGTTATTTGAATATTACCAGAGCGAAATCTAAATATTGTACTTGAAGTTGAGTTATATTAGATAATTGTAAACGCAGATTGATCTTACAAACATAAATATGGTAATAAAGGGTGTTGCAGAAATTGGTCAATCACATCTGTAACATATACCATTATATATATGAAAGGTACAGATAAAATAAAATTGTATGAAAACACTTGTAAATACTTAATATATTATTAGAATAATAATTACTTTACCAAAGCAAAGTTTTACAACAATAAGCAAAAGGAGAAGATATGCAAAAAAGAGAAGTATTAATATTAGCTTTAATTAGCATTATTATATTAGTATGTATTATTAGCCTAATAATAAAAAAAGATAATGTAAAAATAATGCCACAAGATGAACAATTAAAAGTTAAAATAGATGAGTTAATTGTTTTTTCTAATGAAATATGGTTTAAGCATATAACGGATTTTGAATGGGATGAAATGTATATAATTGGACCCTATGCTAATCCACAAAAAAATATAAAAAGTCAAAAGATAAATTGGAAAGAAATTAAAACATCTATAGAAACAAATGATAGTATTACTCTAATTGTATTTTTATATGAGGGTGAAATTGTCTCATATTTAGAGTATCCAAGATCGAAAGGTAATTTTAACATTACAGGGGTACGAAAATATAATAAAGAAACGGGATATTTTAGAATAACGAATGATGAATGGGGAGTTATAGACATATTACCTCAGTAGAATTGATTAATAATCAAAAAAACAACTAATAAGTATTTAAAGCAAAATATCATTATAAAAATTGGCTTATGAAAAGAAAAAATGTTAAAAAAGTTAATTACAGCGGAATCTAATTGTATTTATTACATAACGATACCAGATTAATATGATACATTGACCCGGTGCAGTGAAGAATGGAGAATATTATGAAAATTGGATTAATAGGATTTGGAAACTTAGGAAAGGCGTTTATTTCAGGATTGGATAATTCAGGATTTCATTGCAATAATATATGTATAACGGCTAAAACCCAACGGACAATGAATTTGGTAAAGGAACTTTATCCACAGGTAAAAGTTTTTTCGGAAAAGGCAAAATTGATTGATTATTCCAACATCATAGTTCTTTGTGTAGAACCACAGAATGCAGAGGAAGTTTGCCTAGAGATGCAAAAACAACATTTTAAAGATAAACTAATAATCAGTTTTATGTCAGGTGTTTCTACATCAGATTTGATCAAATATTTAGATGGAGCTATAGACAAAACACACGTTATGCGTGCTATGCCAAATATATCTATATCTAATTGTAAGGGAATTATTGGGCTTTCCCATAATATGTTAGATGGTGAGCAACCTGAATTATTTTCTGAAATCATCAAATTATTTGAAAGGCTGGGTCAAGTTATTCAGGTCAAAGAAGACAAGTTGGAAACAATTACTGTTTCCGCAGCATGTGGGTTAGCTTTTGCCAGTACAATGCTAAAATCGTATCAGGATGCAATTCAATTTCTGTTTAAGGATTTAAAGTTATCTGAAGAAGTGACTTTGCAGCTTTTTGAAGGTGTCATTTCTTTGATTAGGGGTCAGAATATTTCTTTCCAGCAGTTGAATAGTATTGTCGCTACCAAAGGTGGCTCTACCGAGGCAGGATTGAACAATTTTGACACGGATTCCCTTGATAAAATCCTTCAAACAGCATTAGAAGCATCATATAACCGCACAAGAAATATTAGGATAAATAGTAGAGACAAATAATCTATTACTTTTAACATTTTTAAAAGTTCAAAAGTATGATGATTTTTGTATTTGACTTTTACATATATTTAAACTATAATATGTATAGACATTACAACATAACAAATAACATAACTATTAGAATATGTTCAATGTAACATGAAATGACAAGATTATAGTATCTTGTTTTGATTTACCAAAACTAATTAAAGTAACAAAATCAAATGGAATAAATTTCAACTATTTCTCAAACATACTCACAAAAAAGGAGAATAACAATGAGCCAATATATATTAGCCCATGATTTAGGAACCAGCGGAAATAAAGCTACCTTATACGACTTAGAAGGTAAACTAATATGCAGCGTTGTAAGTGAATATGAAACATTTTTTCCAAAAGCAAATTTTTGTGAGCAGAATCCAAATGATTGGTGGAGGGCTGTTTGTGATTCCACAAAAAAATTACTAGAAAAATCAAACATATCAAATTCATCAATAATAAGTGTTTGCTTTTCAGCACAAATGATGGGGTGCCTAATTATTGATAAATTTGGAAAACCTATCAGACCAATGATAATATGGGCAGACACAAGAGCTTCTATGGAAGAAGAAATGATGAATAACAAGATAGGGAAAAAAAGAGGATACGAAATTACCGGACATAGACTTAGTGCATCATACTCTGGTGCCAAGCTTTTATGGATTAAAAATAACGAACCAGAAAACTACAACAAAGCAGATAAAATGCTACATGCAAAAGATTATATAATTTACAAACTTACTGGTGAAATAGTAACAGATTACAGTGATGCATCAGGTACTAATTTATTAGATATTAATAATAAAAGTTGGTCAGAAGAAATAATAAACGAATTAGATATAAATAAAAATTTACTTCCCACCATTTACCCATCAACTCACATAGCAGGCAAAATAAAAAGTGATGTTGCAAGAGAAATTGGTTTACTTGAAGGGACTCCAGTTGTAATAGGAGGAGGAGATGGATCTTGTGCATGCGTTGGAGCTGGTGTTGTAAGTGAAGGAAAGGCATATAACGTTATTGGCTCTTCCTCATGGATTTCATTTGCATCTAAAAAGCCATTATTAGATACTGAGATGAGAACTTTTAACTGGATTCATCTTGATGAAAATTACTATACACCATGCGGAACAATGCAGGCAGCAGGACTTTCATATAAATGGTATAAAGATTTATTTGCAGATAGTATAATAAAAAGCAATGATAGCTCTAAAGATATTTATCAAATCCTAAACGAATCAGCCCTATTATCTAAAGAGGGAGCAAATGGATTACTTTTTTTACCATATCTTTTGGGAGAACGCTCACCCTTATGGAACGCTAATGCTAAAGGTGCATTCATAGGACTTTCAATGACAACAACCAAGAATGATATGGTCAGAGCTGTTCTTGAAGGTGTGGGATATAACCTAAAAATAATTTTAGAGATTTTGGAAAGTTTAAAGCCCCTTGAGAATATTATTATGATTGGGGGAGGGGCAAAAGGAAGAGAATGGGTTCAAATATTAGCTGATATTTGGCAGAAAAACTTGTCTATTCCAAAATACTTAGAAGAAGCTACATCAATGGGAGCGGCAATATGTGGTGGTATTGGTGTTGGAGCCTTTAAAAATTTTGAAGTCATTACTAAATTCAATAATATAAATGAGATAATTACTCCTGATGCCACAAAAAAGGAGATTTATGATAAAATGTACAAAGCGTTCACAAGTTCCTACTACGGACTATATCAAGCATTTGAAATGATTTCAAAAATATAGAGAGGAGCGTTAAGATGGAAGAAATATACCAATTTAATAAAATAAATAAAAATTCACCAATACCAGTTTACTACCAAATAAAACAAATGATATTAGAACCCATTTTAAGTGGTAAGATAAATGTGGGAGACATGCTTCCAACAGAAATAGAATTATGTGAAAAATGTTGTGTAAGTCGCACTACAATACGTCAGGCGTTAAACGAATTAGTATCAGAAGGGTATTTAAATCGTATAAAAGGTAAAGGTACATTTGTTTCAAAAGCCAAAATTCAGGCAGAATTTTTAAACAAACTACTTAGCTTTAATGAAGAAATGCATTCAAAAGCACTTATGCCAAGTACCAAAGTACTAGCACTTAAGGTAATTGACGGAAACCCTGAAGTAAACAAAAAATTAGAATTAAATGAAAATGAAAAAATCATTTATTTAGAACGTATAAGATATGCAAACGGCGAACCAATAGTTTCATTAGTAACTTATTTACCTTACATTCCATATCAGGCATTAATAAAAGTGGATTTTGAGAAAGAATCCCTTTATGAACTTCTTGAAGAAAAATATAATCAGCGGGTAGTAAGGGTAAAAAGAAAAATTGAAGCTGTTAACGCTACTAAAAAAGAATCAGAACAATTAGGTATTCCAAAAAATGCAGCAATAAGTTTAGTAAAAACCATTGGATATACCAAAACAGAAAAACCAATTGAGTATTCAGTTGCCAGATATCGTGGAGACAGAACTGAATTTAATATTGACTTATACAGATAAGTGGAGGAAAAATGAAAGAAATTTTAAAACAGCTTACACCAGACAAATTAGCACAATATTTTGATCATACAAAGCTTAATCCAAATGCATTAACTGATGACTTTAAAATTCTTTGTGAAGAAAGCAAAAAGTACCATTTCAAAATGGTTGCCATAAACTCAGTTCAAGTAAAAACCTGCAAAGAATTTTTACTAAATACAGATATACATGTTGGAGCAGCAATATCATTTCCACTTGGACAAACTACAATACCAGTAAAAATATTTGAAACAAAGGATGCAATAGAAAACGGATGTGACGAAATTGACTATGTAATAAAAATAGATGAGCTTAAAGCTGGCAACTACAACTACATTGAAAGAGAAATGGCTGAAATTGTAGAAATATGCCGACAAAATAACGTTATTTCCAAAGTAATATTTGAAAACTGTTATTTAACAAAAAAAGAAAAAGAAGAATTATGCAAAATTGCCCTAAATATAAGACCAGATTTCATAAAAACATCAACCGGATTTGGTACTGGAGGTGCAACTATAGAAGATGTAAAACTAATGAAACAATTAGTAGGTGACAAAATAAAAGTAAAAGCTTCTGGAGGAGTAAGAACACTAAATGATGTTTGCAGTTATATTGATGCCGGAGCAGAAAGAATCGGAACCACAGCAAGTGTTTCAATTATAAAAGAATTTCTTGAAATCTAATATAAATATACTTTTACTGGATGTATTCTAATAACATAATACATCCAGTTTTTATAAATATTAATATATCTAATTCATTTTACCAATTATTTAGTAAGCATGCAAGATCTAAATCATTAATCTTTGAAAAGTCAGAGCTCCAACATTTAACAATAAATAATCCAAAACTAAAAAACTCTTGACATATACCATAGATAGGTATAGTATATTAATATACAAAGCTAAATAAAAGTATTGTATATTAAAAAATATATATAATAACTATAAATCAAAAGGAGAATTAACATGTCAATAATTTCAAAACTTAATGTAGAAGGAATGTCCTGTTCACACTGTGAAAATGCAGTAAAAAGTGCATTAACAGATCTTGATGGAGTTCAAAAAGTAAATGTAGATTTAAAAGAAAAAACTGTAACAATAGAATATGACGAAAGTAAAACAGATGAAAAAAAATTTAAAGACGCAATTGAAGAAGCAGGATATGATGTAGTATAAAACAGCTAAACATAAAATTGTAAAAAATTACAACTGAAACTATTAACAAAAGGCATAATCATAAAACACTATGCAACATAAGATTTATGCTATAAAAAAATAAAAATTCAATTGCAAAATTCCACCATCTTAGTTGTTCGGCACACCTGCAACAGCCAGAATATTCAATCATCTTTCCCCCACCAGACATCCCCCTTAAATCATATTCATCTGAAAAATCCCAAATCAAAAAAGGATTTTTTCAGACCACCAAAAAAAGGAGCAAACATGGAAAAAGAAACCACTCTACAAATCCAAGGAATGACCTGTGCCGCATGCTCCAGCCGAGTAGAAAAGGTA
>JAVBPB010000076.1:0-21541 GCA_031549965.1 Mobilisporobacter sp.
GGTTCAGCAGATGTTTTTGTTTTTTAAAACATCGAGAGAACGGCCGACGAAGCGTTTATGTTTTGTCAAGACTTTGCTTGCAAAGGCTTGTAAAAAACATGCTGAAGGAGGGTAAGGCAAACAATTGGATATATATACACTCATATTCATCTAAAAAATTAATTTACCGTGTTGAAAGGACTTTTTCAGCAACAATAAAATACTTGAAAAATCGAGTAAAATATTAACATTCTACCTTTTTCATAATAACAAACTTCATTATAGGATAGTTTATTACCACCTGTATTATTATATTTAAAACATTAGTTAAATTCATAGCCCAAAACTCACCAACCAGTTTAGTAAGAGGAGCCATTACAAGGGTAGGTACATATAAGCAAATCAAATATACTACAAAAATAGTTATTATATATATTATAATAGATTTACCCAATTTATTATTAGCACCAAATACAAGCTTTCTCTGCACAATAAAATTAACTGTCTGTGCACAAGCATAGCTTAATAAGAATGCTAAAAACCCCCCAAGACCTCCATTACTTTCACTGTAATCAAAAATCCAAAATGAAAAAGGCCTGTCACTTAACGAAGGAAATAAAAAACTTTTACTTAAATTTAAAACTAAAAAATTAGTGATAGTTGCAATATTACTTAATATATTAAACATTATAAACTCATATAAATTTTCATGATCTGCTTTAAACTGTTTTATCTTGCTAAGCATCATTGTCACTTCCCTTATTGGCATTTTCTAATTTATGCATAAGCCTTTTATTCTCTCTTTTCATTCTAAACCAGCCCTTAACCAGATGTATTAAGCCAAGGAAGAATCTTCCATTCACAATTTCAAGAATACTCCCCACCATATTCATGTCTAAAGCACCATTAGCCATTTTAGCCATTCCTCTAAAAGTAACATTATATAAAAACAAAATATTTAAATTTGGTTTTCCTGATTTTTCAGCACGTTTTTTAAGGAACTTAAATACCTTAAATACCATCCTTGCTACAAATCCTTTTGCATATTCTAATTGGGATAAAGTATCATTGTAATCAAGAGGAATCCTTTTATTCCAATTTTTTTGAGGAATCTTTTTGCCTAAAAGGGTTTCAAACATTTTATCTGAAACATCTTTTATATCACCGCTGTAGTAATTACTCATGCACTCTTTATTATAAGGTGATTTTGCATCTGAACCTTTTACTCCCAATACAGCTTGAAGACGAATATCTTCAACAGATGCACCTATATAAATTTGATAATTTCCACCTTCAATTTCAAATTTATTTGTATCTACATTAAAATATCTAAAGGTTTTATCATCAAATAAAATACTTATTCGCTTACTTTCGCCAGCTTTTAAGAAAGTCTTTTTAAATCCTTTTAATTCTTTTTCAGGTCTAAAAACCTCACCTGATTTAAGACCTATATATAACTGAGATATTTCTGCACCATCATATTTACCTGTGTTTGTTAAGGTAAAAATCACTCCCAAAGGAGTTACTTCAATATCTGAGTAATTAAAGCTAGTATAGCTTAGCCCATATCCAAATGGAAATCTTACATTAACTTTTGCAGTATTATAATAACGATAACCAACAAAAAGACCTTCTCTATATTCACTGGTAGCTTCCTTACCTGGGAAATATTTAGCCGTTGGATTATCATAATAGTCCATAGGATAAGTTTCACTTAATTTACCACTTGGACAAACCTTACCTGTAATAATATTTAGAGTTGCTACAGCACCTGCCTGACCACCCAATGAACCATGTAGTAAGCCTTTGCATTTTTCAATCCATGGCATTTCTAAGGAAGATCCACAGCTAAGTACTACTACAATATTGGAATTAACCTTATTTATAGCTTTTAATAATGAAATCTGGTTTTGACGTAGGCACATATGCTCACGATCAAGACCTTCACTTTCAATTATTTCATCAAGCCCTAAATATAGTAATACCACTTCTGCCTTTTTAGCTAAATCACAAGCAGCTTCTTTTAGGGCATCATTTCTTTCACCCATACGTTCAAAGCCTTGTTCATAGCCAATCATGTCTAAATTACCTGATTTAATAAATGATAGTGTGGTATCCATCTTTATGGGATTTACCATACTAGAGCCTGCACCTTGATATCTAGGAGTATCTGCAAAATCCCCAATAACTGCTACTTTGGTATTTGGTGCAATTGGTAAAATATTATCCTCATTTTTCAATAATACTACTGATTCTTCTGCTGCTTTTTGGGCAATGTTATGATGTGCCTCTCCATCAATTTTGCCACCCTTTAGCTGATTTAGATTTTTTATACTAAATACAACATTTAAAAGTTCATCTACTCTTTCGTTTAATACTTTTACTGGTAATTTTTTGCTCTTAACAGCGTCCACAAGCTCTCTAACACTGTTACCTTTAGTACTAGGCATCTCTAAATGACTTCCTGCAATTACTCCTGACAAATGATCATTGCTTCCGCCCCAGTCACTTACTACAAATCCGTCAAACTGCCATTCATCCACTAAAATTTCACGAAGTAAATGGAAATTTTCATTTGCATAAGTACCATTTATTCGATTGTAAGAAGACATTATGGATCGAGGCTTTCCCTCCTTTACAGCAATTTCAAATCCTGTAAGGTATATTTCTCTTAAAGTTCTTTCATCTACTACAGAATCATTGGACATACGAAGGTGTTCCTGATTATTCACTGCAAAATGTTTAGGGCATGCTGAAATTCCCTGGCTTTGTATTCCTTTTATACATGCTGCCGCCATTTTCCCTGACAGATAGGGATCTTCACTAAAATATTCAAAATTTCTGCCACATAATGGACTTCTTTTAATGTTTAATCCCGGACCTAAAAGTACACTTACTTGTAGGGCAACTGCTTCTTCTCCTAAGCATCTGCCTACTTCCTCTTCAAGCTCTTCATTCCAACTGTTTGAAAGAGTTGAGGCTGATGGAAAACATGTTGCCGGTTTTCCAGCATGCAGACCTAAGTGATCTACATTGTCAACTTGTCTTCTTATTCCACTTGGGCCGTCTGCCATGGATATGGGAGGTATGTTTAACCTTTTGATTGTTCTGGATTCCCAGAAGTTTTCACCCGAAAGTAAGGAGGCTTTTTCTTCTAATGTCATTTTTTTTATTACATCTTTGTATTTCATTTGATCACCCCTGATAAGAAACCCTTATGTGGGTTATATGATTTTTTACTAATAGTTTCTAAGTTTATAGTAGCATATTTAAGTAATTTAATGTTTCACTTTGCATATCTTGTCATTTTGAAAGCACAAATTGCTCTTTTGTAAATTATATTTTAGATGCAAAATTTAAACTAATATTTAACATCATGGTGCTTAAAGTAGTTTCACAATTTCTTTATTACTACAAATAAGAGTAGATCTTTTTCTAATTTTGGGGTTAGAAATTGTATTTTTTTAGTGTTATAATTTTTTATAATTTAATGGAATTGGGATTAGTACTCTTAATATAAACCAATTGTTATCTGTGTTGATGGTTATATTGCCTCCGTATTTTTGTGCCGCCTTTTGTATGCTTTTAATTCCGTATCCGTGGTAATCTTTATCTTTTTTTGTTGTTGTTGGCAGGCCGTCTTCAAAGATTATATTGTCCTCAAAATAGTTTTCTACCCTTATCATTATAAAATTGTTTTGTGAGTAGACAGCAACTCTTATTAGTTGTTTTTCTTTGTTTGATAGTTTTTTAACGCTTTCTATGGCATTTTCTAAAGTATTTCCAAAAATTGTGCAAATATCCATTGCGTCCATGAAACTTAAAAGGCTCCCGTCTGCAACACAGGTCATGTTAATCCCCTTTTCTGTGCAAATTAGGCTTTTTGTGGTAAGTACTACATCTAAAACGGGGTTGCCTGTTTTATTTTGGGAGCCATAGGTGGAAACTGCTTTGTCCATTTCTGCTAAATATGATTCCTTTTTTTTATGGTTGGCCTCGCTTCTTATAAGTTCTATTTGATGTTTTAAATCGTGATATTTTAGATTTATTAGCTGAATACTTTCTTTTGATTGCTGATATTGATCATACTGCCTGTTTAATATGTAGTTCATTGCGTCTAATTCTTTTCTTAGCTGTATTTCTTTTCGCTGTTCATGCTGTGCGTATAGTAGTATCATTCCGCAAAAGTCAACGAGGGTACGGATGTATAATATGCTTGTTCTAAGATGGGTTATTCTTTCTGTATCTATTAGGACAAAATTTATGTTGTTCATTATGAATGCCGCTAATACCATTAATACAGCACTTAATAGTTCTTTTAAGTTAACACCTAGGGCTGTATTTTTGGGGATTCTTCTTGATTCAAGGAAAAATATTAATAGAAATATTGCACTGTATATACCTATCATCATGAATATGGATACTACTGCTTTTTGAGTTAGCCCGTTCCACACTGATATGCAGTATACTTGCCATAAAAAAGAAGCTGCAAATTCTGCTGTAATAAATGCTCTGGCACAGCAATATCCTGCGTCTAATAATGAAATATTGCAGGGTATTAATATATAAAAATACATTAATGTAACTGCAAACATCATTCCAGGAAGCCAAAATGTTATGGGAAGTTGACCTGCTATTCTTTGAATCGCTAATTGTAAAAGTAACGCTGCCACTAAATGAAATGCTAATTTTATACCCTGTATTCGCTTTTTTAAAGGCATAATGTAGACTATGCAAGCCGCCCACTCTGCAATTGCAGTATATGCTCTTGGTATGTCTGGAAGGGTGTCATAACTCATTTTGCTATCCCTCCTATGTAGTCTGCTAAAGCGTCCATAAAGGCTTTCTTTTTTGGTCTGCTTACTTGTAAGGGAATTCCGGCTACTATTACAGTATTTTGTTGTACACTTTCTACTAAGGATAAATTTACCAGATAGCAATTATTACATCTAAAAAAATGATGTGATAGTAATTTTTCCTCCATGTTTTTCATTGTATCAGTTATTGTATATTGTTGCTCATTGGTGTATAAAATGAGCCTATGTCCATAGCTTTCTATATGACTTATATTGGATACATCTAAACGTACAATTCCCTCTTCAAAGGGTACTGCCAGATAGAATTTTGAACGTTTCTTAAGTCTGGTTACTGCTTTTTTTAACTGTTCAGAAAAAGCAAAATATGGAACTGGTTTGAGAACAAAGTCCATGGCATCTACTGAATATCCCTGTATGGCAAAGCTTGCCATGTTGGTAATAAATATTATTATTACATCTACATCCATTGTGCGTATCATTTTTGCAGCATCCATACCATTCATTCGCTTCATTTGTATGTCTAAGAATATAATATCGTATTTTGCCTGATATTCATATGCTATTTTATCTCCGTCTGAAAAAATGGATACTTCAAATTTTTCTTTATTTTCTAATTCATATTGGTGAATATATTCCTTTAGAAGATTTTGCACCTTAATTTCATCTTCAACAATGGCTATGTTTATCATTATTATCTCCTCTTTTTGTTTACGTTTTTGGTTTTACTAAACAGCGATTATACTACATTTTATCATTTTCCAAATCCTAATATATTAAGTATATACCGAAAATAGCTTCATATCAATGAAATATTGATATGAAGCTATTGCTTTGTCAAAACATTCTACTTTATAATTTCTTTATTTGTATTTTACATAAAACATTGACTTTTATCCTATGAAGATGTATTATTAATACATTGCGATTAATTAAATTGTTTTAAATATAAATGGAGGTGTAATATGAATAAGGTAATTTATTATTCAAAAGGTGGTAATACTGAAAAGCTTGCAAAAGCTGTTGCAAAAGGAGCTGGTGTGGTTGCCCAATCTATTAACGAGACTTCTAAATTAGAAAATGTTGATACATTATTTGTAGGCGGTTCTATTTATGCCGGTAAGATTGATGGTATTCTTAGAGATTTTTTGCAAGGTATTTCTAAGGATCAGGTTAAAAAGGTTGCCGTTTTTAGTAGCTCTGCAAATAAAAAAACCGCTCTTATGGAAATCAAATCTATTCTTGAACCTAAGGGAATTAAAGTTTTAAATGATGAATTTTTCTGTAAAGGCTCTTTTTTATTTTTAAATAATGGGCGTCCTAATTTTGAAGATCTAGAAGAGGCAGAACTGTTTGGAAAAAAACATACTAAAACTAAATAAGAAAAAAATTATATTTTTAAAATCCCAACGGTGTTACTTCACAGCATTGTTGATGTTGGTCTTAAAAAAGTCCTTTCAACACGGTAAATTAATTTTTCAGATGAATATGAGTGTATATATATCCAATTGTGCAGACCCATTGGTTCGGCAGATGTTTTTGTTTTTTTTAACATCAAGAGAACGGCCGACGAATCGTTTATGTTTTGTCAAGGCTTTGCTTGCAAAGGCTTGTAAAAAACATGCTGAAGGAGGGTAAGGCAAACAATTGGATATATATACACTCATATTCATCTGAAAAATTTACACAACCTAAATCAAGGAATCAGGCATCCCTAAAAGCCAATTTTCTGCCTCTTCAAAAGAAGAATATACTCTAAACATATTTCCTTGGTTACTCTCACTTATTAATTCATTAAATTTACCATGAATTTTTTCTTTCTCAATTACAACTACTGCCCTGATATTATATAGGGTAAATTTTTGTAATATTGCACCTGCAATACCTGTTCTAAGACGTAAAAAATCATCAGATAGTCTGTCACCTTGAATAAGCAAAAGATTAGTACCATGGCTCATACAATAAGAAATTAAGTCAAGTCCATCTTGCTCATTTTGAATTAGTTCTTCAGATGAATTTAGGTAGATGTATTTTTGATTGTGCTTTTCAATTAGTTCATATTTCATTTCTTTTTCCTCCATGTTAGTTTTATTATTATTATTATTTGGACTATTTTTGTAATCCTCATCTTTAAATTGATTAATTTCCTGCTTCAATTCATTTATCCATTTTAATTCATTTTCATATGAGGTTAAAATGTTTTGATGAATCATCTCCCATATTTTAGTTTCTCTCTTAGTTCTACTTGGGGAAAAATAACCCTTTTCTTTATTTTTTTGCTCGGTTATAATCTTAACCTTGATTTCTTGTTCATAGTTTAATAATAATTGTTTTAATTCATCATTACTAAGCTGTCCTGTCCACGCCAGTTGTATAAAAAATGAGCTTTTTATTTCAGTAATCTCAGGGGTAGAAAGACTCCATTTCTTCAACTCTTCTAAACCATCATTTGTAATTGAGTATATTTTTTTTGATGGTGAACTTTCTTGATGTTTAATCTCATTTGTTGCATAACCTTTATTAAGCAAGTCAACTAAAACCTTGTAGATTTGATTATTATTGCCTGACCAATACATGAAAGGCGAGTCTTGCATAATTTTTTTTAATTCATATCCAGTCATTGGTTTATAACTTAAAATGCCTAGTATTGCATGTGTAATTGACATAATATATTCCTCCTTCTTACCATATGTTAATAGTAACATATGGTGTGTGATTTTGTCAATAAATTAATAAAAATTATATTTCCTATTGACACCCATACTACTACGTGATATTATATACCAGTAGTAAGTATTACTTAATATGCAAGTAGAAAAGAGGTGTTTAATTTGGAGAATCTTACAGAAATGCTTAAAGGTGTCCTTGAGGGTTGTGTCCTAGAAATCATCAGTCGTGGAGAAACTTATGGTTATGAAATAACACGAAAGCTTAATGCTTTGGGCTTTTCCGACGTGGTAGAGGGTACTGTTTATACCATTTTGGTTCGGCTTGAAAAAAACAATCTGGTGGAAATTAACAAAAAACCATCTGACATGGGACCTCCTCGAAAATTTTTTTCCCTTAATGACGCAGGGCATAAAGAAGTTCAACAATTCTGGGAAAAATGGGAGTTTGTCTCATCGAAAATCAATCAATTAAAGGAGAATAAATAATGAATATATGGGATAAAATCACAGGTAACGACATTTATAAAGAGTTAAGTTCATTTGAATTACGTGTAAAAAAATTACCCAACGATTATCAAACAGCGTGGGAAGAAATTAAAACCAATATTTGGCCACTATCGAATTTAACAGGACGCAACCTTATGCCAATCCTAAACAGCGTTCTTTGTCTGCTGGAAGAAACAGCAGCGGATGGTCAGACTGTCAGTGAGGTTTTAGGCGATGACATCAAAGGCTTCTGCTTAGCACTGGCAGGGGAAGAAGGTGGAAAATCTTATCGTGACAAATGGCGTGAACAACTTAACAATAATGTTGCCAAAAAATTAAATAGATAAAGGAGATGATAAAATGAGTATACAAGATATAATTGAAGGCAAAAAAGAATGGAGAGCACACATATCTCGTGTTAAATCCCTTCCTCAAGATTATCAAATAGTTTATAAAGAAATACAAAAATATCTATTTAAAGTCGCTCCTGTTGAGCTAGTTAATGGATTCGATTTACTCTCAGGGATTATAGATCTTTTTGAAGAAGGAACGTTCTTAAAAAAAGGCGTACTTGAAGTAACAGGCAATGATGTGGCGACTTTCTGTGATGAGTTAATCAAAGATTCCAAAACATACACTGACATGTATCAAGAATCTGTTAATCAAAAAGTCAATAAGGCTATGAAATACCATCTTTAATATAACAAAGGAGATTCCATGATTAAGCAAATATCTCTTAAAGATTTCATCCCAATATATAAAAATTACATTACAAAAGATTTTCCCTTAAACGAAAGGCGACCACTAAACACAATAAAAAAATTATATAAAAAGGACTTTTACACTTGTTTTGTTATGTATAGTGAAAAAGAAGAATTACTAGCCTATGCATGCTTTATATCCATACCTGACATGAATAGCACCTTACTTGATTATTTTGCAGTAACTAAGAATTTACGGGGAACTGGAATCGGCAGTAGATTCCTAGAAGAATTAAAAAATAATCTAAACATTGGAGGAATCATTATAGAAAGCGAAATGCCAGAAAAAGCTTCAAATAATGAAGAAATGAAAACAAGAAAAAAACGAATACAATTCTATGAGCGAAATGGTTCAATTATATCTAATGTAGGATGGAAATTATTTGGAGTTGACTATAATCTATTGTGGCTTCCAATAAAATCTTCTCTAAAAGATATTGATATCCTTTCGGATATTCAAAATATCTACTCTCACACCATGCCAAAATATATGTTTAATAAATTCATTTCATCTTATGAAACGAAAAGATAGAGACTGTGTCACACAATCTCTATCTTTTATTCTATCTATATTATCTTACTCTTAATTTTTTAGACTATTACAAGCTTATTTATCCTTACTGGCAAATCGACGCCACAACTTCATTAATTACTTTCCCATCTGCTTTACCTTTTAAATCACCCATAATAGCTTTCATAATCTGCCCTTTATTCTTACTAGCAGCAACTTCAAAAAAGTTATTCAAAATAAAATCTTTAACTTCTTCCCCACTCATTAAAGATGGAGCATATTCTTTAATTAAATTATAGCGTTCCTCATACTCTTTTAAAAGCTCCGTTCTGTCAGGAGGACAAGTATCAATTTGTTCCTTAACTGATTTTAATTCTTTTAAAATAACCCTGTCAACCAATTCCTCTGGAACATTATCCCTGCATTTTTCATCAATAGACACCTTTTTTACTGCTGAAACCAAAGTAGAAATAGCATCCTTACGTGGTTTATCCTTTGCCTTCATAGCAACTATCATTTCTTTTTGTAATATTTCTAATTCCATTTTCAACCTCCAAAATTTTTAATAAGCTTTAGCCTTTGTTAAACAAGCTTCCACCTTTTCAAGTAAAACCACAGGCTTTACAGGTTTTTTGATATATCCTGCTGCACCCATTTCTTTTGCCATAGTTAAATACTCCACATTAACATGACTTGTAAAGAACATAATAGGTGTATCTTTATATAATGGCATTCTCCTAATAGTACTAAATAACTCATATCCATTCATACCCGGCATTTCAATATCAAGTATAAATAAATCAATGCTGGTTGTTTTCAAAAGTTTTGGAACTAATGTAACTTTTGGTAAGCCAAAAACTTCATACTTATTTTTTAAGATAGACATTACCGTATTTAAAACTACTGTTACATCATCAACAATTAAAATATTAGGTGGATCATTTTTAGTTTCAAGCAATACCGCTTCACTAAGTAACTCTTCCTCTTCTGGTTCAATTTCATACGAAGACTTACAATCTGTTATCAGAAAAATAGCCCTTTGAATCTTTTCACTTAAATCGGTAACAAGCCTCTTTATCTGCTCAAATTCACCCTTGTTAATAGTTTCTTCAATTCTTATTATATCTAATAAAAGCTCTGTTAACCCAATTCCTAAAAATAATTTTTGCAAATCTGACATTAGCCTTATCAATTCTTCCTTTTTCGTGTATACATGTGGATTTGAAATATCATTTGCTAAAGAACTTCCATCCTGTAAAAAACAATCAATGTTATTAAAAAAAATTTTCACACTATCATTAGCTTCAATTACTTTATTAATGTCTAAATCAGGAACTGTTAATAATCCGCAAATTTCATATTTTCGATTTACTCTGCTCATAATTCTCACCTCATAAAATTTTACTTTCGTATAGGGTTTCTGATATGGATATTGCTAACTCAAAATCAAAATCATCAATAGCCTCTTCAATTTTAGTAATAAATTCATTTCTGGTAGCTCCAAAGTCATATTGCCTTAAGTTGGATATAATATTTGATGCAGCTCCCTTATCGTATCTTTCAAGTACATCTTTTAAATCTTTAATTAGTTCTAATAAAACAGTTTCATCACCTTGCTTGTTTGAAATTTCTTCCTCCCCATTAAATTCCATAATAATGGAATTTAGGTTATTAGAAAACTCTAAAACTGATTCTACAAAAGATTCTAAATTAGCTTTACAATAGTCTAAATTTCCCTCTTTAGATTCCTTCTCCAAATTCTTTGCAATTTCAGATAGATCTTCTCTTCCTATACTTAAAAGTGCTGATTTTAAACCATGGATCCCTATTGTAAATTGTTCAAGCATTTCCTCCACTATAAAGCCCCTAAGATTTTTTACTTCCTTATTTACATTTTTTACAAAAAGCTTAAGAGATCTTTTATACGTATCTAAAATGTTACCACAATAGCTAAGGCCCAAATCCACATCCAAATTTTCGATCTCTCTAACTTTTGTAATTAAGGAAGAATGCTCAATTTCAGTATCCTTTATAATCGTACTTTCTCTTTCAATTACTTTTTCTTTTGGAATCCATTTTCTTAAAATGCTTACCAAAAGAACTTTATCAATAGGCTTCGATAAAAAGTCATTCATACCCGCTTGAAAAAACATCTCTTTAGCTTCATTAATTGCATTTGCCGTAAGAGCGATTATTGGCAATTCTTCATATTTTCCCCCCAAAGCTCTTATTGCTTTAGTAGCTTCAACTCCATCCATAACTGGCATCATGTGATCCATTAATACCAGATCATAATCCTTTTGCTTAACCTTTTCTACTGCTTCTAAGCCATTATAAACCATGTCGCAGTCTATATCACAAAGACCAAGAAGGCTGCTTCCTACATTTAGATTAATTTGATTATCATCAACTAAAAGTATCTTTGCTTGCGGTGCACTAATAAATGTAAAATTTTGATCCTCTTTTTCTACTTTTGATGATACTCCTTCAATTAATGGGATCTCCACATGAAAAATACTTCCCTTTCCATATTCACTTTCTACGAAGATTCGTCCACCCATCATATCCACAATAGCTTTAGTTATAGATAATCCAAGACCAGTTCCTTCAATATTTCTATTTTTATACTTATCAAATTGCTCAAAATTCGCAAATAAGTTTTTTAAATCACTATCTTTAAGTCCAATACCAGTATCTTCTATATCAAATCTTATTACATCCTCCACCGTATAAACACTTAATTTAATGTGGCCCTCTTTTGTAAATTTTGATGCATTCCCCAGCAAATTCAATAATATTTGCCTTAAACGAACATCATCTCCATATAAGTAGGTTGGAATGTCAGGTGACATTTCAAGAATAAACTCGAGATCCTTAGTTTTACTTATATAACCTATTACTGAACTTATATTTTCTAATAATAACTTAAAATCATAATGCATAGGTGATAGCTCTAACTTACCAGCTTCTATCTTTGATAAATCTAAAATGTCATTAATAACACCAAGTAATGACAAGGCAGAAACCTTAATATCCTTTAAATATTTTTCTTGTTTTGGATTTAATTGGGTTACTGCAAGCAGTTCTGCCATTCCAATTATTGCATTCATTGGTGTTCTTATTTCATGAGACATATTGGCTAAAAATTGAGATTTTACCCTAACAGCATTTTCTGCCTGTATAGTCATTTCTTTTAACTCTTTTGTGCGATCCTCAACTGTTTTTTCGAGGCTTAATGTAAAGTTCATAACCTCCTGTTCTAAAGCAGTCTTATGTAAAAGATTGGAAACTGTTTTACTTAAACTTTTAAATAACTCTAATTCATCCTTTTGGATAACGCTTCTTTCCTTCACATCCTCAAGACTAATTATAACAGTTTTTTCTTCATCCATTGAAATTACCACAAGCCAAACAACTGTTATGTCATTTGAAATATCATAATTTTCTCTTAATCTGTCCAATTCTTTCGTATCAATAATATGAACGCCTTCTGATCTTATAATCTTGTTTACATCTACAATTACATTATAATCTACAACATAATTTTTCCCAATTTGACTTTCCCATGAGGATAAAATCTTATAACTCCCCTCTTTTCTTATCTCAAATATAATAGCACGATCAAAATTCAGCAGTTTACCAATTTCCCCTGTAACTTTATGTAATGCTTCCTCAACTTCATAGGATTCATCAATAATACTAAGTATTTCATTATAAACCGATACTTTTCTGGCATTTCTTTGTTCTGCCGAAATTTTATCATTAAGTTCTTGAACCATTTTTGCGATTGATTCTGCCAAATTAGTAATTTCATCCTTAAGTACCTTATTATAATCGGATAACTTATAAACAAAATTTCTTTTTCCTCCTACTATCTCCATTGAGGAATTAACCAAAGATTTCAAAGGAGCACCTATTAATTTACCAACATAAAACCTTGCAATTAAAGTAAATACAATTGAAAATACTATAACTGCTAATATTAATTTGTTTCTAAACAAGTTTAACTCGTCTATAACATCTGTAGCTGATATATCTGCACAAGCCAATCCAACTACGTTTCCACCATCATCCTTAATTGCTGCAAATGCAGATATAAGGTATCCATAATTTTCACCACCATCGTATATTTCTGTTGAGCTACTATTACCTGTTTCATAGGTTTCCATTGCTGTAACTCCATATTCTTCAGCCAGATCTAGAACACCAAAGTCATCTCTTCCATCAAGCCCATTGGCAGAACCTGCAAAAATATACTTAAAATACTTTTTATCATCTGTTAAAGCCATTGCGTATAAATAGCTCATATTGGTACGCTCTCTTGCTACATCAGCCATATCCTGAATCTGATTGTAATATTCCGTTCGGATATCTGTATCATCAATTTCTTTAAACTTTTCAGCATCAATATTCGAAGCAATAGCCTCGGAAACTGCAAGTGCTGTATGGCTTTTGTACTTTATACATTCATCCCTATATACTACATAGCTAAATACTCCTATTGCACATGAAAGTAATATGGTCATACCTATTATTAGTACAGATAGTTTAGTTGTTATGGAAATAAATAAATGCTTCTTTTTCATAATTTCGCCCTCTTTACGTTTTGACTTAAAACTTCTGGCACCTTATTCTTATCTGATAATCTTTTTTCCCTCTTTGGTCGGCATTTGATTTATTTAATTATAAAAGATAGAACTTGTTTTATTTTTCATTTACTTTTAATATATATTCTACGATGAATAATTAAATTTTAAATATAATTTTATATATTATTATATATTATCATATATTAACAAAACTGTAAAGAAGTCTGTGCTTTTAACTAACCCAATTCATCACTTTTGGTTACTATTCACAGTCAAGAGACTAAAAGCAAAGCATCCGTAGGACACAGGGTAAAACCTTTAAGATAAAGACATTGGCTGTGCATAGTAGCTGCTTTAGTCAAATCTTATCTTTAAATATAAATAAATTACCTTTTGATTCGTATTTCTATAATATGATTGCAGTATGACGCTTAAATATGATATAATATTTTTAATTAATAATTTTCCTAGATTTTTTCCAATCGCACAATAATCAATAATCTTTGAAGGGGAGACTTAAATGAAAAAATATATTTATATAGTAGTTTCAACTTTTCTATTTATTGCACTCACTATATTTTCATCCTCTTTTATTTTTGCAGAAGAACCTACAAAAAACGTAAGAGTTGCTATATCAGATCAAGAATCTCTTATTATGGATCGCATTGTAAGTTACGCTCTTCTTCGTTCTGGATATGAGGCTGTTTTTTCGAGGCTTGGAATGAGAACTGCAATTAATTCCACTAATCAAGGCGATACAGATATTCTAGCCACTCAGGCGAAGGGCTTAGAAAAAATCTACCCCAATCTGGTAATGATTCCAATTCCAGTATCCTATGCAGATATTATTGTTTACACTAAAGTAGGTAGCAATCTTCACTTTAATTCATGGGAAGATTTAGCCGGACTCCGAGTAGCATACTATGAAAAGAACTATTATATAGAAACTAATATTCCAAGCACTGTCAAAGAAAGCGTAGGAGTAAATGAGAACGAATATATTTATGATTTGTTGGTAAATAACGAAGTAGATGTTTTAGTTCTTCCATTAACAGAAATTATGGACAGGATTCTTCCTCAAGGCATTGAAGTCAACAGTATTATTGAAAGAGTTACAACTTATTCCTACATAAATAAAGATAATATTGAATTAGTTTCTATTCTAACTGAAGCATATACCCAAATGATTCAAGATGGAACAATGAAAAATATAAAAGAACAAACCTCTCTAAACCCAGATGCAGAAAAAATTGTCTTGCATATTTCTTCATATAGTACAGATATGTTGTGGGAACGTGATGTTGTTAAGGGAGTAACTGATACTCTTGCACAGGAAAGCAATATCTTATATTATAATTTTCCTCTGAATTTAAAGCGTGTTTCTAATATTAAATCACAATATGAGCTTATGGAAAATCAAGTTCGTTCAAACTTTGTTTTAAAAAGTCCTGATGTAGTAATTGTCTCCGATAATAGTGCTCTTGATTTTGTAATAAAAAGTTATAATAAGCTTTTCATTGGGACTCCAATTATATTCTGCGGTATAAACGATTATGACGATAGTCTTATTCGTGGTCATGAAGAACATATAACCGGCATAACAGAAGAAATTTCAGCGTATGATACAGTTAATAATGCACTTGAAATATATCCTAAGACCCAAAATATATTTTTAGTAGTTGATTATACAGAATCTGGTAAGTTATGGAAAAATACAATACAAAAGCAACTACAACCTTTTGAGAATACTTTAAATATAACATATTGTGAAGATGTTCCCTTTGAAGAAACAGTAAAGCAAATTTCTTCCTTTGATACTGATACGCTGGTTATATGCGGCACTTACTACAGAGATTCTACAGGAAGTTATGTTACAGAAAGAGAATTATTGACTTCCCTTGTAAATGCAAGTACTCAACCAGTTTTTTCCCTTGCAGGTGTATGCATGGGTTTTGGATTGATTGGCGGTAAGGTTGTAGATGGAATAAATCAAGGAGCAATCGCAGGTAATATGGCTCTGAAAGTATTACAGGGCACTCCTATACAAGATATTCCTGTCATTACAGATGAAAATATATCCAATGTCTGGTTGTACGATTACAAAGTAGCTAAAAAATATAACATAGATACCAGACGTTTTCGTCCAGAGCATAAAGCATTAAATAAATCACTTTCCATGAAAGAAACCGATCCTGTAGCATTCACTCTGTTTATTTCATTTTCCTGTATGACCATGTTAATAATTTTGTTACTACTGTTTTTTATGCACAAACAGAAAATACAAAAAGAAAAGATAGATTATATTGCCATGCATGATCATATTACTGGATTAAATAACCGTGCGGCATTTGATTTAAGAATGAGTGAACTTTTAGCCAATAAAAAAACTGGAGGAATTTTTCTTCTTGATTTAGACGGATTTAAAGCAATCAATGATGCATACGGACATCCTATTGGGGATATTTGTCTGAAGGAAGTAGCTAATCGGTTTATTCAGTCAGAAATTGCTTATGATATGGTATGCCGTGTAGGCGGAGATGAATTTATCATTATTCTTCTAGGAGATAACCAATCCATAAGCTCTCAAGCCGAATATTTTACAAACTTATTCAAAAAACCTTTTATCATAAACAACCTTTCCTTTAAGATAACTGCCAGCATTGGTATTGCATTATTTCCTCTTTCAGGAACTAACACAAAAAATATACTTCAATGTGCTGACGTAGCTTTATATGAAGCAAAAGATTTAGGTAAAAATCAGTATGTAATATATACAAACTATATGTCCGATACAATTTCTCGCCAGGCAGATGTTACCCAGATTTTAAACAATGCAGCTGAGACCAATGAATTATTCACTGTATATCAACCACAGATTAGTCTTTTGGATGGTAAAATTCTTGGATTTGAAGCTCTTGCCAGGCTAAATAGTATATCCTTAGGATTCATTAGTCCTGTGGAATTTATTCCTTTAGCCGAAAGTACTGGAAAGATCGTGGATTTAGGATTATATGTATTAGAAAAAACTTGCTATTACGTAAAAGAATTATTAAGTGACGGTTTAGACTTTAAATATGCCTCGGTAAATATTTCTACGATCCAGATTAACCAAACCAACTTCATTCAAGATATTATGGAAATTCTTGATCGAACTGGAGTTAACCCAAAATATATACAACTTGAAATAACTGAAAATGTATTTATGAGAGAAGCTGAGGCTAATATTCAGAAATTAACTAAGTTAAGAGAAATGGGAATTTCTATTGCCTTGGATGACTTTGGAACAGGTTACTCTTCCATGAAGTATCTAGCTGAGTTGCCTATTAATACCCTAAAAATGGATAAGTCTTTTATAGATCAAATTGAGACCGATGAGAAAAAACGTACTATAGCTCATTTGATTATCAATACTGCTCATGCACTGGGACTTAAAGTAGTAGCTGAAGGGGTTGAACGTAAGGAACAGAAATTTTTATTAGAAGAAATGAATTGCGATGCTATACAGGGTTATTTGTATTCTCCTCCCCTTTCCCCAGAGCAGTTTAAACAGTTTTCTACTACTCATTATAATTGATACTGGATTTGTATTTTATAAAGATTCATAAATTAATTAAACCTGAATATTCATGCTGAAATAAATACACATGAATATTCAGGTTTTTGCTTTAAATTAATCGTATATATAAGTTACATTCTAATCACTATGTATTTAACCTAATAAAGAAAGAACTCCCTGTGTGGATTGATTTGCTTGTGCAAGCATTGATTGTGCTGCTTGCTGTAATATGTTGTTCTTTGCAAATTCTACCATTTGCTTAGCCATATTAACATCACGGATACGTGATTCTGCCGACTGTAGATTTTCTGCTGAAGTATCAAGGTTTGAAATTGTGTGCTCTAACCTATTTTGAACAGCACCCATTTTTCCTCTTTCTGTTGATACTGTTTTAATAGCCTCGTCAATTATCTTTGTTGCATTTTGAGCATTTTCTTGTGTATCAAGATTTACATTATTTTCATCAACCTTTAGTGCTTTTGCACTCATATTTTTAATTCCAAATGTGAGTGTTTGTTTTTCGTTTGCACCAATTTGAAGAGTCATTCCTCCTCCGGCTGTATATGAAGATGCACCTGGTTTTAAGTCTACTGATGTATCAGTAGTAGCATTTGTCTCGGCATTAATTCCTGTTTTAGCTGATATTAATGCTGCCATGCTTGATGCTTCTGTATTATCTGGACCTGCTGCCGCTGCAGCAATTACATAATTTACATCTGCGTATTCATTCATACCCTTTAATGCTGTTTCACCTGCTGAAGTTACATATGCAAATCTTTGGCCATTAACGCTAAAAATATTATCTTCAATATTACTTGACGCAGCACCATCATATGCACCTATTTCAGTTGCAATTGATTGGTAAGAATCTTCTGCCTTCGTAGTAACAACTGTTGCTGCCGCTGCTACTTGTGCCGTAACACCAGCTTTTACTGTACTTTCAGAAGTTGATAATATTTTAAATGTGTCAGTACCTCCCTCTTTAGCTGTAAACACTAAAGATTTATCAGCACCAGAAGTAATGTCAAATTTGTCATCTAAGGTAGTTTGCTTAAGTTCAGCTAAAAATGCAGTTGTCTTTGAGGCTGTAGTCGCTGCTGCTGAAGCAACTGTGTACGTTCTTGAGCCATCAGCACTTTCTAAAGTTGTCAAATCTTTATATTTTAAACTTACAGTAATTGATTGTTGCTCATCATTTTCATCAAGGTAATTTATTGTCAATTTTGTTTCATCGCCAATTTGCATACCTGAATCTGAATTATTCACTGCCGTAGCACTTGTATATACACCTTTTGTAGCATTTGTAGTTACTAAAGCATTATTTGCAAGTCCTGCTGTACTTACTTTTGCATCTACTGATACACCAGCTACTTTGGTTCCATCTGCTAAAGAGCCATCTAATAATTTCATAGTGTTAAATTCTGTATCACTTGAAATTCTTGTAATCTCTGATTGAAGCTGTTTAATTTCATCTGCAACAGCTTTTCTATCATCGTCAGTCTCGGTACCATTTGATGCCTGAACAGATAATTCCCTCATTCTTTGAAGAATAGAGTGGGTTTCACTCAATCCACCTTCTGCTGTTTGAATTAATGAAATACCATCTTGTGCATTAGAAGATGCTTGATTTAAACCACGAATTTGACCTCTCATTTTTTCTGAAATAGAAAGTCCTGCTGCGTCATCGGCTGCACGATTAATGCGATAACCTGATGAAAGTTTTTCTGTGGATTTTCCTTGAGCTGTGACAATATTTCCTAATGCTCTGTTTGCATTTGCTGCTGCCATGTTGTGTTGAATAATCATAATATCTACCTCCGTATATTTTGTCGAAAGTTTTACTTTCTATGCCTCAAATCCATTTGAGTGCATTGATTAATAGTTTTCTAACAGCAAGTCACTCCTAGGTTAGTGCTTGCAATTAAAATAATGCTAACTTACTTTTCGTTTTCTTTTTTTCTACGCGCGTTTTTGTACTTTTCCTTTAGTTCTGGAGAAATATCTGGTTCAGGATAATATTTTTTAAGTTTTATTTTGTCATCTTCGTCTAAAGCGTTCTTCTCGATCACAGAACCCCTTATAATTGATAAGGACTTAGGTGCGTCTACCATTAATTTGCAATGGGTTTTTGAACCTCCTAAATAAACAACTTGAATATTATCTCCAATAGTAAAATATTCCCCTGGCTTAACCGTAAAGTTTAGCATAAAAAAACCTCCTTGCTTTTTATAGAACCACTTGCTAAAATGACTAAGTAAAAATGATAATACATTTGTACTAAATTGTTGCATTGGGCATCCCATAATCAATTTCATAATTAAATGCAGAAATAAACTGATGCCTTTAGCCAGAGAAATTGGGACATAAACAGCAACCATACCAATAGAAAAGGAGATTATTATGAGCACAACACAGCCAATTAGAGATTTAGATCAATTAAATGATTTAAAGTTTTATTACAAGTATGAAAAGCCGAACCTTAGAAATTTTGCCTTAATTACCTTGGGAGTAAACACAGCCCTTCGTATTAGTGATCTTTTAGTTTTAAAATGGGATGACATATATGATTTTTCAAACAATAAATTTAGAAAACATTTAACTATTCAAGAAAAGAAGACAAAAAAAGAAAATATTATTGCTATAAATAACACTATTATATATAGTTTTAATGAATATAAAAATTCCTTAGATACTTTAGAACCTTCCGAGTATTTATTTCCCGGAAAATATACAGACTCACCATTAAGTCGCTCTCAGGCTTTTAGAATTATTAGAGATGCTTCCAACGCTGTTAATTTGGATGGTCATATAAGCTGCCACTCACTCAGGAAAACATTTGGGTATCATGCATGGAAATCCGGCGTTTCTCCAGCCTTAATTATGAGTGTATATAATCATTCATCTTACAATATAACGAAACGATATATTGGAATTGAGCAAGATGATAAGGATAGTATATTTTTAGCTATAAATCTTTAGCTATAAATCTTTAGCTATGAATAAGACCACTAACACGAAAAATTAGGTATTATTTTCTTAACTATAAACTGGTAAAATATTTTTATATTTTTTTTATTTTACTATTAAGTTTTATTATAAATAGTCGATATATAAAATAGAACAGGGATGCAACAATTTAGTACATTTGTTGCATCCCTGTTCTATTTTATTATTATACATACTTTGATTTTTATACATCATGTAATGTTTATAAATTAGTTTAACAAAACAAAAAAACTTTATATACAATCGCTTGTACATAAAGCCTTCTATGCTTGAGATAAAATGTGCGTTAGAAGATTCGAACTCCCGGCCTTCTGATCCGTAGTCAGACGCTCTATCCAGCTGAGCTAAACGCACTTATTCCTATTTAATTCTTAATAGCATCTATTATGAAAGTACTATTTATAAATAGATCCTAAAATAAAATAATAGCACTGGTGTGCTATTATGTAATGCCGGCAACCGGAATCGAACCGGTACGGGAGATTAGTCCCGCAGGATTTTAAGTCCTGTGCGTCTGCCTGTTCCGCCACGCCGGCATTAATGGGACCAATAGGGCTCGAACCTATGACCCTCTGCTTGTAAGGCAGATGCTCTCCCAGCTGAGCTATGATCCCTGGGGCTAAATATTATATTTTGAGTTTGGGATATTAAACAAAACGACCCAGAAGGGACTCGAACCCTCGACCTCCGCCGTGACAGGGCGGCGCTCTAACCAACTGAGCCACTGGGCCAAACTTTTATATATGTATCTTAAATGGACCTTCAGGGACTTGAACCCCGGACCGACCGGTTATGAGCCGGTTGCTCTAACCAACTGAGCTAAAGGTCCCTAAAGCCGACAATCGGACTTGAACCGATAACCTGCTGATTACAAGTCAGCTGCTCTGCCAATTGAGCCATGTCGGCAATAAGTGGTATTTAACCAATGACTCCTACGGGAATCGAACCCGTGTTACCGCCGTGAAAGGGCGATGTCTTAACCGCTTGACCAAGGAGCCTAATATCACAAATCACTAAATATTTGATTGTAACTCCCCGAGTTGGACTCGAACCAACGACCCTGCGGTTAACAGCCGCATGCTCTACCGACTGAGCTATCGAGGAATATATGAAAGTATAAATTATTATATGCTCTAATTACACATTTTATTCATATACCTTCAAAACTAC